>NZ_JAPCIY010000058.1:0-28717 GCF_027707645.1 Aeromonas sp. QDB30
TGGTGTGTTTGGAGACAGCCAGTTTACCAGCACCCTGTCTGTCAACTTCCACTTCCCCAAGATCCCGCGAAGAACCTTTTTGTTGGCCGCCCCAAGGCGCGGCAACGGCCACTTCCCTTGGCACCGGAAAACGAAGCGGGCCAACAGGCCCGCTTTGTCATACCTGTTTCACCCGATGATCACACCGGCGGATGGAAATGGCTGGCCTCGCGGGTGGCCATCTCCTCGTAGGTGGCCCACTTCTGCCACGCCACTTGTTGCGCCACCTGCATCAGCCGCTGTGCCTCTTCCGGGTGGCTCTGGGCCAGCACCCGATAACGGGTCTCCTCCTGCCGGTATTCGGCAAGGGGGATGGAGGGTCGCAGGCTGTCGAGGCTGAAGGGGTTCTGCCCGGCGCTGCGCAGTACCGGGTTGTAGCGCATCAGCGGCCAGTGGCCCGAATTGACCGCACGCTTCTGTTGGGCCAATCCCTGCTCCATGTCGATGCCGTGGGCGATGCAGTGGCTGTAGGCGATGATCAGCGACGGGCCCGGATAGGCCTCCGCTTCCCGCAAGGCCTGCAGCGCCTGCTGCGGGTTGGCACCAAAGGCGATGCGGGCAACATAGACGTTGCCGTAGGAGATGGCCTGCAACGCCACATCCTTCTTGGCCAGCGTCTTGCCTCCCGCCGCGAACTTGGCGACGGCACCGAGCGGCGTCGATTTCGACATCTGGCCGCCGGTGTTGGAGTAGACCTCGGTATCCATCACCAGCACGTTCACATCGCGCCCGGAGGCGAGCACATGGTCGAGCCCTGATGAACCGATGTCATAGGCCCAGCCATCGCCGCCCACTATCCAGACCGAGCGGCGCACCAGCTGATCAATCAAGGAGAGCAGTTCGCGAGCCTTGCCGGATTTCACCTCTTCCAGCCGCTCCCGCACTTGCGCGACCCGGGTACGCTGGGCGCGGATCTCAGACTCCAGCCGCTGGGGGGCGCTGATCAGCGACTCGACTAGCTCTGGGCCCAGCTCCCCCTTCATCGCCTGCAAAGCCGCCACCGCCTGACCGTGATGCTGATCGGCGGTGAGGCGAAAACCAAAGCCAAACTCGGCGTTGTCCTCAAACAATGAGTTGGACCAGGCCGGCCCCTTCCCTTCCCCGTTCTTGGCCCACGGCGTGGTCGGCAGGTTGCCGCCGTAGATGGAGGAGCAGCCGGTGGCGTTGGCCACCAGCATGCGATCCCCAAACAGCTGGGTCAGCAGCTTGAGGTACGGGGTCTCGCCACAACCGGCGCAGGCACCGGAGAACTCGAACAGGGGTTCGAGGAACTGAGTGCCGCGCACCGTGGAGAAGTCCACCCGCTCGCGGGCAGGCCACGGCAGGCTTTCGAACCAGCGCAGCGCCTGTTTCTGACCAGACAGATGGGGCGCCTTGTCCATCATGGCGATGGCCCGCTCGCCTTCATGGCTTTCATCCGCTCCAGCCCGCACCGGACAGGCCTGCACGCACTGGCCGCAGCCGGTGCAATCCTCCGGATAGAGCTGCAAGGTGTAGCGACTGTCGGGGAAGCCCTTGGCGGTGACGGGCACCGACTGCGCCGCCTCGGGGGCGGTCGCCAGCCAGTCCTGATGGTAGAACTTGGCCCGCAGCGCCCCATGGGGGCAAACAAAGACGCAGTTGCCGCACTGGATGCAGATATCCGAATGCCAGATCGGGATCTCGCGGGCGATATCCCGCTTCTCGAAGCGGCTGGTGGCAGTGGGGTAAGTGCCATCCACCGGCAGCATGGAGACGGGGATCAGATTGCCGCGCCCCGCCAGCATCTCGCCTGTGACCCGCTGGACAAACTCGCTGCCACCCGGCGCCAATGGCAGCGGATAGTCGCTGATCTGCTCCTCACCGGCCGGGATGGCCACCTGATGGAGGTGGGCCAGGGTGTCGTCCACCGCCGCGAAGTTGCGCTCGACCACTTCGGGCCCCTTGCGGGCATAGCTCTTCTCGATGCTCTCCTTGATCAGCGCAATCGCCTCATCCCGCGGCAAGATGCCAGCCAGCGCGAAGAAACAGGTCTGCATGATGGTGTTGATGCGATTGCCCATGCCGTTGCGCTCGGCCACCCGATCCCCATCGATGCAGTAGAGGCGGATATCGAGGGCGCGAATACGGGCACGCAGCCGCTCGGGCAGCTCGGCCCAGACCCGGTCAGCCTCATAGGGAGCATTTAGCAACAGGGTCGCCCCTTCGGCGGCATGCTCCAGCAGATCCACAGATTCGACAAAGCCCCACTGGTGGCAGCCGATAAAGCTCGCCTGCTCGATAAGCCAGGGGGCATCGATGGGCTCGGGGCCAAAGCGCAGGTGGGAGACGGTGCGCGAGCCCGACTTCTTGGAGTCGTAGACGAAGTAGCCCTGAGCGTGGAACCCCTCCAGCTCGCCGATGATCTTGATGCTGTTCTTGTTGGCGCCCACCGTGCCGTCGGCACCGAGGCCAAAAAACAGCGCCCGTACCCGACTGGCGGGCTCCAGATCGCCGATGGGGTGCCAGGCCAGACTGAGGCCCGACACGTCATCGACAATCCCCACCGTAAAGCGCGGGCGCGGCGCATCGGATGCCAGCTCCTCGAACACCGCCGCGCACATGGCAGGGGTGAACTCTTTGGAAGAGAGGCCATAGCGGCCACCACTGAGCCACGGCAGCCGCTTGATAAGGCCGCGCTGCAAGCCGTCGATGAGGGCGTTCTGCACATCCAGCAATAGCGGCTCGCCACCCGCGCCCGGCTCCTTGGTGCGATCCAGCACCGCCATGCGCCGCACGCTTGCGGGCAGCGCATCGAGCAGCGCCTGTACCGGGAAGGGGCGATAGAGGCGAATGACCAGTACCCCGGTCTTGCGATCCTGCCGGTTGAGCCAATCCACGGTGGTGCGGGCGGTGGCCGCCCCCGAGCCCATCAGCACGATGACATCGGTGGCATCGGGCGCGCCGTGGTACTCCACCAGCCGGTAGTGGCGGCCAGTCAGCTCACCGAGGCTCTCCATGCACTGCTGCACCCGCGCCGGTACCGCCTCGTAGAAGGGGTTGACGCTCTCGCGGGACTGGAAATAGGTATCCGGGTTCTGGGCGGTGCCACGCATCACCGGATGATCCGGGTTGAGCGCCCGCGCACGGTGGGCACGCACCCAGTCGTTGTCGATAAGGGCCCGAATTTCATCTTTATGCAGCGCGGTGATCTTGTTCACCTCGTGGGAGGTACGGAACCCGTCGAAGAAGTGGATAAAGGGCACCCGGCACTGCAGGGTGACACTGTGGGCGACCAAGGCCAGGTCCTGCACCTCCTGCACCGAGCCGGAGGCAAGCATGGCAAAGCCGGTGCTGCGCGCCGCCATCACATCCTGATGGTCGCCAAAAATCGACAGTCCCTGCGCCGCCAGAGAGCGGGCCGCCACATGGAACACCGCCGAAGTCAGTTCACCGGCGATCTTGTACATGTTGGGCAGCATCAGCATTAGTCCCTGACTGGCGGTAAAGGTGGTGGCGAGCGCCCCCGCCTGCAGGGCGCCGTGTACCGTGCCAGCCGCCCCCCCTTCACTCTGCATCTCTACCACGGTGGGGATGTTGCCCCACAGGTTGGTCTGCCCTTCTGCCGCCCAGGCATCGGCCAGTTCGGCCATGGTCGAGCTCGGGGTGATGGGGTAGATGGCACACACTTCGCTCAGCTGATACGCCACCCGGGCCGCGGCTTCGTTGCCGTCAACCATGATCAGTTCATGTTTCATTGGGACTCCTCCGGTTGGCGCAGCTCGATGGCGTGACAGGGACACTGGTCATGGCAGGCACCGCAGCCGGTGCAGCGCTCGGCATCCACCTGATACCCCAGACCCGGTCCCAACTTGGCGATGGCCTGCTCGGGGCAGCTGCCGTAGCAGCCGTCGCACTCGAAGCAGTTGCCGCAGGAGTAGCAGCGCGCCGCCTCGTAGCGGGCGGCCACCTCATCCAGCCCGCCGATGATCTCGCCAAAGTCGTCCCGCGCCCACACCGGTTTGACCGGCTGACTGCTGGCCGGGGCGTGGGTCTGGAACCAGAGTTGCAACTGCTCCGGCCCCACCAATGAATAGGAAAGCG
Source organism: Aeromonas sp. QDB30 (assembly GCF_027707645.1). Taxonomy (NCBI): domain Bacteria; kingdom Pseudomonadati; phylum Pseudomonadota; class Gammaproteobacteria; order Aeromonadales; family Aeromonadaceae; genus Aeromonas; species Aeromonas sp. QDB30. The sequence goes on from NZ_JAPCIY010000058.1 coordinate 4,102, forward strand.
GTTTGTGGTAGAGGCGACCGCGCAGCCAGGCATCCATATGGCGTGCAGCCTTCTTGCCGTGGCCGGTGGCGATGGTGACAGTGCGCTCGGAGGGCACCATGTCGCCACCGGCAAAGAGGCCCGGCACATCCGTCATCAGGTTCTCGCCAACCTGTACTACTCCCTCCTTGTTGACCCGCACGCCTGGGATGCTCTCAAGCACCGAGAGGTCGACCTCCTGACCCAGCGCCAGAATCAGGGAGTCCGCTTCCAGGGTTTCAAACTTGCCGGTGGGCACCGGCTTGCCCTCAGCATCCAGCGCCATCACCTCCACCTCGATGTTGGTACTGTCGAGCTGGCGGATAGTGCGCAGCCAGTTGATCTTGATCCCCTCCTCTTCGGCCTCGTCGGCTTCGAAGGTGTGGGCCGGCATATGATCCCGGTCGCGGCGGTAGATGATCATCGCCTCCTCGACCCCGAGACGGCGGGCGGTACGGGCCGCATCCATGGCAGTGTTGCCGCCGCCGTAGATGGCCACCCGCCGTCCCAGCTTGGGGGGCGGCAACCCCTGTTCTTCGGCAAGACTGGCCTGCTCGAGGAAACTCACCGCATCGAGGATCTTGCCCGCCTCCCGGGCCGGAATATCGACCCGCTTGGCCAGATGGGCGCCGATGGCCATGAAGACGGCGTCAAAGCCCCCCTCGTCGCGCTCGCACAACACATCCTCCACCTTGTGGTTGAGGGTCAGCGTCACCCCGGCCGCCATGATGCGGGCCACCTCCCGATCCAGCACGTCGCGAGGCAGACGGTAGGCGGGAATGCCGAAGCGCAGCATGCCGCCGGCGAGCGGGCCCGCTTCGCGGATCTCCACCTGATGGCCGAGCCGGTTGAGGTGCCAGGCGCAGGAGAGGCCGGAGGGACCGGCACCGATCACCAGCACCTTCTTGCCGCTGGCGGGTGCGGGGGGCGCAGGCTGCCAGCCACGGGCCAGTGCCTCGTCGCCGAGGAAGCGTTCGATGGCGTGGATGGAGACGGCATCATCCACCTGGGCACGGTTGCAGGCCGTTTCGCAGGGGTGATAACAGACCCGCCCGTGGACTGCAGGCAGGGGATTTTCTTCGATCAGTCGTTGCCAGGCCGCCTCAAAGCAGCCCGCTTCGGCCAGGGCAAGCCAGGCCTGGATGTTCTCGCCAGCCGGGCAGGCATGGTTGCAAGGTGGCAGGGCCGGCCGCCAAACGGGTAGCCGAGTACGCACCGGGCCTGTTCCCGTTTTCTGGGAAAGATCCGGCTGTGGGGTCATATCCAGTTGTTTGCTCATACATTGCTTTCTTCTTTTTGTGTGACAGGCCCCATCCGATGGCGCTTGATACCGTTTTGCCTGGGCAGACGGTGGCCGGAGGGGGAAGAAGCGAAAGCGTTAGAAACTGGAAGCTGGCTCGATGATGGGCCGTTTTTTGTACGACATGGTGGATCAGGATCAATAAATGTTGCGCTTTATGGGTCGCCCCCTTCACAACCGGATCCCCGTCACACCCCGCAGCCATTCGGGCCTGTCGCCCGAGCCCCCTCGCCGCCCTCGACGTGGGCAGCAGGAGAAGATTGCCGCCCGGGACAGGAATCGTTATCTTCCCCTCTTCACAGGAATCGCCACAGCACAAGGACCAGGACATGCCGACCCTCGCCAGCATACATCTCTACCCCATCAAATCGACGGCAGGCATGCCGCTGGAGCGCGCCCGGGTGACCCAGGAGGGACTTGCCGGGGATCGCCGCTACATGGTGGTCAAACCGGATGGCACCTTTATCACCGCCCGCACCCATCCCCAGTTGCAACAGGTGGTGGCCACCCCCGTCGAGGGGGGGCTGCAACTGCGCTATCCGGGTCTGCCCCCCCTTGCCCTCATGGAGGCGGCGTTCAGTCGCGCCCCTCAGCACACCGGTGTCTGGGGGGATCGCTTTACCGCCCTGCACACCGGGCCCGACGCCGATGAGTGGCTGAGCCGGGTGGCGAGGGAGCCGGTGCGCCTGCTCTGGCTCGGGGAGGCATCCGATCGTTTTCGGGAGAAGACCGGCACCCGGGTGAGCTTTGCGGACGGCTACCCCTTGCTGCTCATCAGCCAGGCTTCCCTTGAGGATCTCAACCTGAGATCCGATGCCTTGCACCAGATGAGCCAATTTCGTACCAACCTGGTGGCGAGCGGCACCCGCCCCTTTGAAGAGGATGGCTGGAAGCGGATCCGCATCGGCGAGGTGGAGTTTCGGGTGGACAAGCCGTGCAGCCGCTGCATCATGACCACGGTGGAGGCAGGCACGGAGCGCTTCAATGCCCTGAAAGAGCCGCTGGCCACCCTCACCCGCTACCGCCGTGGCGAAGATGGTGAGGTCTATTTCGGCCAGAATCTGGTGGCCCTGAACGAGGGGTGGATTGACGCGGGCAGCGAGATCGAGGTGCTGGAGCGGGCCCGGGCGCCGGTCTACCCCAACGCGGCCCCGAAAAAGCGGGAGCTGGTGTGCGTCGCCCGGGAACCCCTGGCCCGGGATCTGGAAACCTTCTGGTTCGAGGCCGCCGACGGCGAGCCCCTGCCCGACTACCTGCCTGGCCAGCACCTGCCCATCAGCCTCGATATCAAAAACACACGGGTTCAGCGCCGCTACACCCTGAGCTCCACGCCGGAGCGGCCCGAGCGTTACAGCATCAGCGTCAAGAAGCTGGCCGATGGCCGCCTCTCCCCCTGGCTGCACCATGAGCTGAAAGTGGGCGACCGGTTGCTGGCCGCCCCCCCGGCCGGCGAGTTTCACTTAGGGTCCGAGCGCAGGCTGCTGCTGCTCTCGGCGGGATCCGGTGTCACCCCCATGCTCTCCATTGCCCGCACTCTGGCACTACGGGGGGAGCTCGGTGACGTCCACTTCATGCACCTGTGTCGCAGCGAGGCGGATATTCCTGCCGCCAGCGAGCTGCACGCCATGGCGCAGCAGGGAATGACCCTCACCCTGATCCTGAGCCAGCCTGACAAACACTGGCAGGGGCTCAGCGGCCGTCTGAATGACGATCACCTGGGCCGGATCCGGGATTTGCAGGAGCGGGAGGTGTTCATCTGCGGCCCCCACGGCTTCATGGCCGATGCAGCCAACCGGCTGACCGCCCTCGGCGTACCGGCCGGGCGCATCCGCCAGGAGAGCTTTGGCGGGGCCCTGCTCTCGGTGGCCCGCCCCCATCAGGCGGTGCAACTGCGTATCGGCGAGCGGGAGTTTGCGGGCAACAACCAGGGCACCGTGCTGGATCAGGCCAACAAGCAGGGGGTAGAGCTGCCCTGGAGCTGCCGTGCTGGCATCTGCGGCAGTTGCAAGCAGACCCTGGTCTCGGGCGAGGTGGATCACCCCGATGCCCCCGCCATCAGCGCCGCCGAGCGGGCCGAGGGCAAGATCCTCGCCTGCTGCGCCGTGCCCCTGACGGATCTGGTGATCAAATAGGGTGATCGGGGGGCAAAACCCCGTCCCCGGAATGCAAAACGGCTGCCCGAGGGCAGCCGTTTTCTTTAGATGACTGGCTATCAGCCACGCAGGGCGGCGATGCGCTGCTCGATGGGCGGGTGGCTCATGAACAGCTCGCTCATGGAGCGCTTGCCGTTGATGCCGAACGCCATCATGGAACCCTCCATCTGCGGCTCGGCACCGCGGGCGAGACGCTGGAGCGCGGCAATCATCTTGTCGCGGCCGGCCAGCTTGGCGGCACCGGCGTCGGCACGGAACTCGCGCTGACGGCTGAACCACATGACGATGATGGAGGCGAGCACGCCGAACACCATCTCCAGCACGAACACGGTGATCATGTAGGCGAAACCGCCGGTGCTGCTGCTCTCTTCCTCGTTGTTGGAGCTGAAGAAGTTGCTGATGACGCCGGCCACGATGCGGGCGAAGAACATCACGAAGGTGTTCACCACCCCCTGGATCAGGGTCAGGGTCACCATGTCGCCGTTGGCCACGTGGCTCACCTCGTGGGCCAGCACGGCTTCCGCCTCGTCGCGGCTCATGCTGTAGAGCAGACCGGAGGAGACGGCAACGAGGGAGTCGTCACGGCGGGCGCCGGTGGCAAAGGCGTTCATCTCGGGGGAGTCGTAGATCCCCACTTCCGGCATCTTGATGCCAGCCTCACGGGCCTGACGGGCAACAGTGCTCACCAGCCAGTGCTCGGTCTCGTTGCGGGGCTGCTCGATGACCTGGACGCCATAGCTGCGCTTGGCCATCCACTTGGACATCAGCAAGGAGATAAAGGAACCCCCAAAACCGAACACGGCGCAGAACACCAACAGACCGGAAATGCTGGACTTGTTGATCCCCAGAACCGAGAACAGGATATTGAGTACCACCCCCAGCACCAGCATGACGGCCAGGTTGGTCACCAGGAATAGCATAATTCGCTTCATATTGACTCCTTGTGAGATATGGATGCATGGTTCGGGGCGCCCCAGGGGCGACCGATGCCACACTTGCCCCAGATAATAGACAGACTCGATGAATGTTTGCTGAATGTCTGGCCTCAGAGCAAGGGCGACACATCGAGACAGTGGTGCAAATCCACCTCATTCACCGCGTCCACGAAGGGGAGCTCCCCCAGAAATGGGGCCGGCAACATGGCTTTCAAGGTGTCCAGGTTCTCCTCGTAGCGGCTCATGTGCGGATCCACCCGGTTGATGACCCAGCCCGCCAGGGTCAACCCCTGCTGGCGAATGGCGCTGACGGTGAGCAGGGCATGGTTGAGGCAGCCCAGCCTGGCCCCCACCACCAGGATCACCGGCAGCCGCTCCTGGGCGACCCACTCCGAGAGCAGACGCTGGTGATCCAGCGGCAGGAACCAGCCCCCCGCCCCTTCGACAATGACGAGATCGGCCCCAGCTCCCTCAATCTCCCGCAAGCCGGCGGACAGCCCCTCGAAGGGGATGCTCACCCCCCGCTCACGGGCGGCTATATGGGGGGCGATGGGCGGCTCGAAGGCATAGGGATTGACCTGCTCGTAGGGCAGCGCAACCGTGGCCGCCTGCTGCAACAGCAAGGCATCCAGATTGCGAAGCCCCTCCGGGGTGCGGGTGCAGCCCGCCGACACCGGTTTGTACCCGGCGCAGCGAATGCCTCTGGCGGCAAGCGCCAGCAACAGGGTGCGGGCCACCAGGGTCTTGCCCACGTCGGTGTCCGTGCCCGTGATGAAATAGGATGTCCCCATGATGATTCCTCGATGCAGTGCAGGGGCGCAGAGGCGCCCCGATATCCATGGTGAAAGGCAGGCGCGCGTCCTGCCGCTGAAGGGGTGGGTGCGCCGGGTCTTTTTGTGTCAGCGCCGCACCAGGCGCCCTAGGCAGACCTCGTAGCTGGCGGCCAGCAGGCCGTCCGGTTGACGGTGGCGCTCGTAGGCCTCCCCCAGTCGCACCAGGCGCTGGCGATGACCCAGGCCCGCAGACCGCTCGTCGTTGACCTGGCTCGCACCTATCCCCTTGAGGTCGCGCAGCAGTCCGCTGAGCGCCGGGTAGGCGAGGGACCAGGTCAGCGGGCAGAGTGCCGGGGCCTCGAAGCCCCCGTCACGGGCCGCCTGCTGCAACTGGGGCAACGTCAGGAAGCGATTGACATGGTCACGACCATCCACGGCCCGCCAGGCCTCCCGCAGTTGCCACAGTGACCCCGAAAGCAGGGTCGAGAAGAAGACCTGTCCACCGGGTTTGAGCACCCGGTTGAGCTCGGCAAAGGCCTGGGCCGGCCGCTCGCACCACTGCAGGGCCAGGCTGGAGAAGACCCAGTCCAGGCTCTGGTCGGCAAAGGGCAGCCCCTCCGCGTCGCCGCACACCAGGCGGGCTCCGCTGCCGCGAAGGGCCGCCTGGGCCAGCATGCCGGGCGCGAGATCCAGCCCGGTCAGCGTCTCGCAGCGCGGCGCCAGGGCAGGCAGGAAAAAACCGGTGCCGCAACCCAGATCCAGCCCGGCCCCTGAGCGCACCTCTTTCACGCCCCCCTCGTCCATGCGCGCCAGCAGCGACTGCCCCACCTCCTGCTGGAAGCGGGCGTGGGCGTCGTAGTGGCGGGCCGCCGCCCCGAAGCGGCGGGCGAGCTGTGCCTTGTCCACCGACTGGAAACGCTCATGCACCATGGGCGCCCCCTCTCTCGTCAGTGGATGGGCTGGGCCCCAGGGCCTCGAGCAGGCGATCCACGTCATCTTCGCCATGGGCAGCGCACAGGGTGATGCGAAGGCGCGCCGTGCCGACCGGCACCGTGGGCGGGCGGATGGCGCCGGCCCAGACACCGCACTCCCACAGGCGCTCGGCCAGTTGCAGGGCAGCGACGCTCTCCCCCACCAGCAACGGCTGGATGGGGGTATCGCTTGCCCCAAGCCGCCAGCCGAGCGCCTGCGCCCCCTGCCGGAACCGGGCGACAAGGCGAGCCAGGTGGGCACGAGCCTCGTCGGCTACGCGTACCAACTCAATGCTCTGGCGCACGGCGCACGCCTGGGCGGGGGGCATATGGGTGCTGTAGACATAGTGGCGGGCAAAATTGACCAGGTACTCCACCAGCTCGCGACTGCCACCCACAAAGGCGCCGGCCACCCCGAGCGCCTTGCCGAAGGTCCCCATCTGGATGTGCACGCTGGCCGGAGCAACCCCCTGGGCCGCCAGGGTGCCGCGCCCCTCGGCACCCAGCACGCCGAGGCCGTGGGCATCGTCAATCATCAGCCAGTTGCCGCTTCGGGATGCGAGTGTGGCCAGCTCAACCCAGGGGGCCTGATCCCCGTCCATGCTGAAGACCCCTTCCGAGACGATCAGGCCCCGGTTTGGCTCAAGCAGCCGCTCAAGGGCCGCCATGTCGTTGTGGCAAAAGCGCTTCATCTTGCAGGGGAGCTGGCTCCCCATCTCCTGCAAGGAGGCGTGGTTGAGCCTGTCCTGCCACAGCAGGTGATCCTTGCCTAGCAGGGCCTTGAGCACCGCCTGATTGGCGGAGAAGCCGCAGTTGAACAGCAGCACCGCCTCCACGCCGAGCCAGTCGGCAAGCGTCTCTTCCAGCTCCTGGTGAGCGCGGCTGTAGCCGGTCACCAGGGGCGAGGCACCTGCCCCCGCGCCATATTGCGCCACCCCCGCCGTGAAGGCGGCCTTGATGGCGGGGTGACCCGCAAGGCCCAGGTAGTCGTTGCCAGAGACGTTGAGGTAATCACGCCCCCCGACCCGGATCCGCCCACCGCTCGCCACATCCACCGGGGTGCGTCGGCGCAGCAGGGTGGCCTGTTCACGCTCGGCCAGCGCCTCCCCCAGGGCAAAGGGGCCGGTAACAACGGGCGTCATCATGGACGGAGGACATCTGCGCGGGAACGGGTGGCATCGTAGAAGAGTTCGCTCGGCTCGCTCTGGCGGTTCACCTCGGCCAGCAGCTCCTCCTCTTGAACCTGATCCGGCTTCTGGGCCCGCTGGGCGGGGCGAATGCCAAGGCGCTTGAAGAGCTGCATGTCGCTGCTCTCGTCCGGATTGGGGGTGGTCAGCAGCTTGCAGCCGTAGAAGATGGAGTTGGCCCCGGCCATAAAGCACATGGCCTGCATCTGCTCGTTCATCTTCTCCCGTCCGGCGGAGAGGCGCACGTGGGAGGCCGGCATCATGATGCGCGCCACGGCGATGGTGCGGACAAATTCGAACGGGTCCAGGTTCTCCTGGTTCTCCAGGGGCGTCCCCTTCACCTTGACCAGCATGTTGATGGGCACGCTCTCCGGGTGGCGCGGCAGGTTGGCCAGCGCCATCAGGAGGCCCGCACGGTCTTTCGCCTGCTCTCCCATGCCGACGATGCCGCCGGAGCAGACCTTCATGCCGGCACCGCGCACATGCTCCAGGGTGTCGAGCCTGTCCTGATAGGTGCGGGTGGTGATGATGTCGCCGTAGAACTCCGGCGAGGTGTCGAGGTTGTGGTTGTAGTAATCGAGCCCCGCCGCCCCGAGACGCGCCGCCTGATCGGCGGTCAGCATCCCGAGCGTCATGCAGGTCTCCATGCCGAGCCCGCGCACCTCTTCAATCATGCGCAGGATGTAGGGCATGTCCTTCTCTTTCGGGTTGCGCCAGGCCGCCCCCATGCAGAAGCGGGACGAGCCGTTGGCCTTGGCCTCCCGGGCCCGCTCCAGCACTTTTTCCACCTCCATCAGCCGCTCGGTCTCGAGCCCGGTGTGGTAGCGAGCGCTCTGGGGACAATATTTGCAATCTTCCGGGCAGGCCCCGGTCTTGATGGAGAGCAGGGTGCTTACCTGCACCTCGTTCGGGTCGAAATGGGCGCGGTGCACCGTCTGGGCCTGGAACAGCAGATCGTTGAATGGCAGGGCAAAGAGATCCTGAACCTCGGACAGGGTCCAGTCGTGACGAAGGGCGTGGGCACCCGCGGTAAGAGCATTCATACATGGCTTCCGGTTGTTATTGGTGGGATCCTGCGCCGCGCTCAAGAGAGCGTTCGCCGCAAGACCCGCCAGCTGGACAGCGCGACGCCAGGGCGTGCGCGAAGCCAAGTGGCTGAAATTGTTGGCTAGTGTAGAGAGCACGCGTAGACTGTCAACACCGACCAGATCAAATCAATTGACAATAGAACGCAAAATGACCAACCAAGAATTCGACCTGCACCACGTCTGGCACCCCTATACCTCCCTCACCCATCCCCTGCCCTGCTATGAAGTGGCCAGCGCCAAAGGGGTGACCCTCACCCTGACGGACGGGCGCGAGCTGGTGGATGGCATGAGCTCCTGGTGGGCCTGCGTGCACGGCTACCAGGTGCCTGAGCTCGACGCGGCCGCCACCGCCCAGCTCGGCAAGATGTCCCACGTGATGTTTGGCGGCCTGACCCATGCCCCGGCGGTCGAGCTCTGCCGCAAACTGGTGGAAATCACCCCGAAGGGGCTGGATCGGGTCTTTCTGGCGGATTCCGGCTCGGTGGCGGTGGAGGTGGCCCTCAAGATGGCCCAGCAGTACTGGCATGCCAAAGGGACGCCTCGCGCCAAATTCGTTGCCCTTCGGGGCGGCTATCACGGCGACACCTTCGGCGCCATGAGCGTGTGCGACCCGGATGGCGGCATGCACGAGCTCTACCAGGGCTTCCTGCCCGAGCACCATTTCGTCGAAGCGCCAAGCTGCCGCTTCCACGCCCAGTGGGACGAGCAGAGCGTGGTGGAGCTGGCCACCCTGGTGGCGGATCATCACGAGGAAATTGCCGCCATCGTGCTCGAACCCATCGTCCAGGGGGCAGGCGGCATGCGCTTCTACCACCCCCGCTACCTGCAGTGGGTGCGCGCCCTGTGCGACGAGTTCGGCGTGCTGCTCATAGCAGATGAAATCGCCACCGGCTTTGGCCGCACCGGCCAGCTCTTTGCCTGCGACTGGGCGGGGATCAGCCCCGACATCCTGTGTCTGGGCAAAGCGCTCACCGGCGGCTACCTAACGCTGTCGGCCACGCTCACTACCGAGCATGTGGCTCGCACCGTGTGTGACGGCAAGGCGGGCGTCTTCATGCATGGACCGACCTTCATGGGCAACCCATTGGCTTGCGCCGTGGCCAACGCCTCCATCGAATTGCTGCTCGCCTCACCTTGGCAGGCGCGGGTGCAAGCCATCGAACACCAACTCAAAACCGAACTGGTGGAACTGACCCAGCACCCGGCGGTGGCGGATGTGCGGGTACTCGGCGCCATCGGGGTGGTGGAGATGAAGGAGCGGGTGGACGTGGCGCGCATCCAGCGCAAGTTCGTCGAACTGGGCGCCTGGATCCGGCCGTTTGGCAAGCTGGTCTATCTGATGCCCCCCTTCGTCATCACCCCTGAAGAGCTGCGGGTATTGACCGGCGCCATCCACGAGGCCATCACCAGCGGCGAATATTGAGTCCGGATGAACGGGCCCTGCATGAGAACGCAGGGCCTTTCGGCGCTTTTTCATCAGAATGTGAGCAAGACACCAAAACCCGTCCGGCGAGGAGAGTAGACTGCGCGGGTTTTACCCAACAGATGTACCAGTCCCATGCGCCTCTCCATTGCTGCCAAGATCAACTTCTTCCTGCTCTTCATCTTCTCCATGGTGTTGGTGTTTTCTGCGGCCTATCAGGCGGTGCGCGAGCGTGACCTCATCCTGACCCTCATCAAGGAACAGAGCCGCGAGCAGACCGAGGCCTACTTCGACGGCCTCAACATGCTGATGCTGACCGGCAAGATGGACGCCCGCGATACCCTGCGCGCCAAGTTTCTCCATCACGCCCACGTGGAAGATGCCCGCATCGTGCGCGGGGCGGCGGTCAACAAGCAGTACGGGCCGGGCCGTGACGTCGAGGCCCCGAAGGACAGGTACGATGCCCTGGCGCTGGCGGGCAAGGGGAGCCTGGAGGTAGAACATGACGGCATGCACAGCCGGCTGGTGGTGACCCGTCCGCTGCTGGCCAGAAAGGATTTTCGCGGTACCGACTGCACCAGCTGCCACCAGGTGCCGGAAAACACCGTGCTGGGGGCGGTGCGTTTTGACTACTCCCTCGACACCCTGTTTACCCGGGTGGAGCAGAACATCCTCACCTCGGCCCTGAGCCTCACCCTCATCTTCGGGCTGGGACTCCTGCTCACCCTCTGGGTCATCCGCACCTGGATAGTCCGCCCCCTCAACCAGCTGACCCGCTCCATGGAGGAGGCCACCGATCGCAACGACTTCGGCCACAGGCTGGAGGGGGATGAAGGGGACGAGATTGGCCGGGTGGCGCTCGCCTACAACCAGATGCTCGACAGCGTGGAGCGCCAGATAGGCAAGCGCCCCGCCTCTCAGGGGCTGGATGACGGCGACGGCCCTCAGCCCCGGTAGTAAAGCAGCAGGCAGGCCACCAGGATCAGCAGCAGGATGAAGAGATTGACGTGGCGGGCATCTTCCTGCCGACGGCTGCGGCCACGGGCCAGCACCAGCACCACCAGGGTCAGCAGGCAGCAACCCCAGAGCCCGCGCTCCAGCCAGGGGGTGAGCAGGGGATCCCAGCTCTGGCGCACCTTGACGCCCCCATAGACCAGAAAGCCGTAAGCCACCTCTGGCCGGGCGAAGTGATAGAGGGAGAGCAGGGCGACAAAGCCGCCCCAGCAGAGGATCACCAGCCCCTGCAACACCCGTATCCAGCCATCCGGCCCCCGCCTGCGCTCCTTCACCCTCACCCCCGTCCAGCCGCCATGATCCATGCACGATGCATGGGGAAATCCCCGCAAGGGTCCGACATTTTTGCTTGTTTATCAAACCTGCGCGGGTAAGATGAACGGCTTAGTCTGCCATGGTGGGCCAACTGCGCCCGGGCCAGACCCCTAGTGTTGCAAATAGCGCTGCAAGAACAAGCTGGAGACAATATTTCGATGACGCACGCATCCGTAGTTGATGTGCTGGCCGGTAAGTATTCGGTCGGCACCACCCTGACTGTGAAAGGGTGGATCCGGACCCGCCGCGATTCCAAGGCGGGGATCTCATTTTTGGCCGTTTCCGATGGCTCCTGCTTCCATCCGGTGCAGGCCGTCGCCCCCAATACCCTGGCCAATTACGAGAATGAAGTGCAACGTCTGACCACAGCTTGCTCCGTCGAAGTGACCGGCACCGTGGTCGAGTCCCAGGGCAGCGGCCAGGCGTTCGAACTGCAGGCCACCGAGGTCAAGGTGGTGGGCTGGGTCGAAGATCCGGACACCTACCCCATGTCTGCCAAGCGCCACAGCATCGAGTACCTGCGCGAGCAGGGCCACCTGCGTGCCCGCACCAACATCGTCGGTGCCGTGACCCGGGTGCGCAACTGCCTCTCCCAGGCCATTCACCGCTTCTTCCACGAACAGGGCTACCTCTGGATCGCGGCGCCCCTCATCACCGCCTCCGACACCGAAGGGGCCGGCGAGATGTTCCGCGTCTCCACCCTGGACATGGAAAACCTGCCGCGCACCCCCGAAGGCAAGGTGGACTACGACAAGGACTTCTTCGGCAAGGAGACCTTCCTGACCGTGTCCGGCCAGCTGAACGTCGAAACCTACGCCTGCGCCCTGTCCAAGGTCTACACCTTCGGCCCGACCTTCCGCGCCGAAAACTCCAACACCAGCCGCCACCTGGCCGAGTTCTGGATGGTGGAGCCGGAAGTGGCCTTCGCCGATCTGGAAGACAACGCCGCCCTGGCCGAAGCCATGCTGAAGTACGTCTTCAACGCCGTGCTGACCGAGCGCCGCGACGATCTGGAGTTCTTCGCCCAGCACGTGGACAAGGACGCCATCGGCCGTCTGGAGCGCTTCGTCGCCTCCGACTTCGCCCAGATTGACTACACCGACGCCATCGACGTGCTGCAAAACTGCGGCAAGAGCTTCGAGTTCCCGGTCTCCTGGGGCATCGATCTCTCCTCCGAGCACGAGCGCTACCTGGCCGAGGAGCACTTCAAGTCCCCGGTGGTGGTGAAGAACTACCCGAAAGACATCAAGGCCTTCTACATGCGTCTCAACGACGACGGCAAGACCGTTGCCGCCATGGACGTACTGGCCCCGGGGATCGGCGAGATCATCGGCGGCTCCCAGCGTGAAGAGCGTCTCGAGGTGCTGGATGCCCGTCTGGCCGAGATGGGTCTGAACAAGGAAGACTACTGGTGGTACCGCGATCTGCGTCGCTACGGCACCGTGCCCCACTCCGGCTTCGGTCTGGGCTTCGAGCGCCTGGTGGTCTACGTGACCGGCATGGGCAACGTGCGCGACGTGATCCCCTTCCCCCGTACTCCCCGCACCGCCGAGTTCTAAGGCGACCCGCCCACTCGCACCGTGCAAAAGCCGCCCCCCGGGGTCGGCTTTTTTTATGCCCGCCTCGCTCTTCCCGCACGTGTTATTCCCGCCTTTTGCATTCCAAACCCTGTGCGCTCCCCCATCTTTCCCGTCATTTATCTGGTGTGCGCCAGGAAGCGGTCCCCTGTTCAAGGGCTGAACCGTAGTTTTTATGCACTTAAATCGGAAAAAAGCCGGTTGTTGAAGCAACGCAATTTTTTACCCCTTTAGGGGTGACAAAATATTCATTAACCCTTCAGGGGTAATTGATGACAGCGGATCCCGGGCAGCTGGCCGATGGGGACATGGATAAAACACACGAGGTAATGGAATGATCTTGATGGAATTTTTGGTGGTACTCGGCTGCTTGCTGCTGGGTACCCGCTTCGGGGGCATGGGGCTGGGTCTTATCAGCGGCATTGGTCTGTTCCTGCTGACCTTCGTCTTCGGCCTGGTGCCGGGCGAGCCGCCGGTGCAGGTAATGCTGACCATACTGGCGGTCATTGGCTGCGCCGCCACCCTGCAGACCGCCGGCGGTCTCAACCTGATGATGCAGGTGGCCGAGCGTCTGCTGCGCCGTCACCCCCAGTACATCACCCTGCTGGCGCCGCTCACGACCTGGACCCTCACCTTCCTGTGCGGTACCGGCCACGTGGTCTACACCATGTTCCCCATCATCGCCGACATCGCGCTGCAGAAGAACATCCGTCCGGAGCGCCCCATGGCAGTGGCGTCCGTAGCCTCCCAGATGGCCATCTGCGCCTCGCCGGTCTCGGTGGCCGTGGTCTCCATGGTCTCCATCCTGGCGGCGGCTCACGGCGTGGGTCAGGCCTACGGTCTGCTCGACATCCTGATGGTCGCCATCCCCTCCTCTCTCATGGGTGTCATGATGGCGGCCCTGTGGAGCCTGCGCCGCGGCAAGGATCTGGACAAGGACGAGGAGTTCCAGGCCAAGATCAAGGACCCTGCCCAGCGGGACTTCATCTACGGCGGTGGTGAAACCCTGCTCAACACCAAGTTCCCGAAAGAGGCCTACTGGTCCACCTGGATCTTCTTCGCCGCCATCGCTGCCGTGGTGCTGCTGGGGGCCGATGAGGCGCTGCGCCCCGTCTTCACCATCAAGGAGAAGACGGGCCCCCTCTCCATGAACCTGGTGATCCAGATGATGATGCTGATCGCCGGCGCCATCATCCTGATGCGCTGCAAGGTCAAGCCGGGGGAGATCGCCAACGGCGCCGTCTTCAAGGCGGGCATGGTCGCCATCTTCTCCGTGTTCGGGGTCGCCTGGATGAGCGAAACCTTCTTCCAGGCCCACATGCCGCTGCTCAAGGAGACCCTGGCCCACGTGGTACAGGCCCAGCCCTGGACCTACGCCCTGGTGCTCTTCCTCATCTCCAAGCTGGTGAACAGCCAGGCCGCGGCGCTCACCGCCATCGCCCCCATGGGGCTGGCGCTGGGGGTCGAACCCAAGCTGCTCATCGCCTTCCTGCCGGCGAGCTACGGCTACTTCGTGCTGCCGACCTACCCGAGCGATCTCGCCTGCATCGGCTTCGACCGCTCCGGCACCACCCGCATCGGCAAGTTCATCATCAACCACAGCTTCATCATTCCGGGCCTCATCGGGGTAGTGACCTCCTGTACCCTGGGCTTCATCCTGACCAGCATCCTGCTGTAACAGGCATCCAGTGCGAGCGGCTCCCCCGTGGGAGCCGCTTTTTTATCCCCGCATCTCCGACCCGCGCTTTGCCATCGCCCCCCACTCTGGGTAGCATGAGCCCTCTTTTATTCAGCGGAAATCCCCCATGTCTCGCGTCATCCTGCTCTGGAGCGGCGGCAAAGATGCCATGCAGGCCCTCTGCCATGCCCGGGAAGCGGGTCATCAGGTGGTGGCACTGGCCACCTTTGCCCCGCCAGCGCCCCGCTTTCTCGCCCATCCCCTGTCACAGGTGCGTCGTCAGGCGGCGGCCCTCGCACTGCCCCATCGGCTGGTCACCATCGAGGCGCCGTTCGATCTCGGTTATGAGCGGGCCCTGGCGGCATTGAAAGAGGAGTGGCAACTCGATGGGGTCGTCACCGGCGACATCGACAGCGTGGGGGGCGCACCGAACTGGATCCGCGAGCGCTGTCGCCCCCTGGGGCTCACCGTCCACACCCCGCTCTGGCAGCAACCCCGCGAGGCGCTGCTGGCGGACATGCTGACCCGCGGCATCGTCGCCCACCTCTCCTGCGTCGATACCCGGGTACTGGCCCCCGAGTGGGTGGGGCGCAGGCTCGATGCTGGCACCCTCAGCGATCTGCAGCAACTGGCGGATCGGGATGGCTTCGATGCCTGCGGCGAGCAGGGGGAGTACCACACCATGGTGACTGACGGCCCCGGGTTTGCGGCGCCGCTGACGCTCGGCCACTGGCAGGTGGCGCGCCAGGAGCACCTCGCCTATCTGCAAGAGGACGAGGAATGACGTCTCACGAGGGCGGCACATAAAAAACGGGAGGCACTGGCCTCCCGTTTTGCTTGTCTATGACGCCGGCCTATCTGGCCAGCTTGCCCAGCACCCGCTTAAGCAGGCGGATGCGCGGCTCGATGCTCTCCAGCAGCAGGAATTCCGCCTCCGAGTGAAAGCCACCCCCCATGGGGCCGAAGCCATCGAGGGACGGCACGCCTGCGGCGGCGGTGAAGTTGGCATCCGAGCCGCCCCCCGCCTCCAGCCAGGTGAAGGGGACGCCCTCCTCCCTGCCTGCCGCCTCCACCAGCGCCATCAGGGCCTCGGTGTCGCCGCTCGGGCGCATCGCGGGCTTGAAGCTCTGGCGCGCCACCTCGACCCGGCAACCGGCGAGGAAGGGGTTGTTGGCCATGAAGGTGAGCCGGTCGTGCACCGCCTGTGCCTCTTCGTTGCACCAGAAGCGCAGATCCACGATCGCCTCGGCAAAGTCGGGCACCACGTTGACGCCGGTCCCCCCCTGCACCACCCCCACGTTCATGGTGGTGCCGGTCTCCATGTTGACCTGCTGGTTGATGGTGAGCACCCAGTGGGCCAGCTCCGTGATGGCGGAGATCCCTTGTGCCAGGGCCGAGCCTGCATGGGAGGCTTTGCCGTGGAAGGTGATGCGGTACTTGGCATTGCCCTTGCGGGCGCTGATGAGATCCCCGCTCGGGCGGGCCGCCTCGGCCACCAGCACGCAGCCGCTCTGTTTGGCTTTTTTCACCAGCCATTCTTTGGACCAGGGGGAACCAATCTCCTCGTCGCAGTTGCAGCAAACCAGCACCTTGAGCCTGGCCAGCACGGCCGGGTCCAGCTCTTTCAAGGCATACCAGGTAGAGAGCAGGCCGCTCTTCATGTCCGAGACGCCGGGGCCAAAGGCCTGATTGCCTTCGATTTTCAGCGGTCGCTTGGCCGCCGTCCCCTCGGGGAAGACGGTGTCCATGTGGCCCACCAGCATCACGTCGTAGTGATCCGCCCCCGGGGCATTGGTTGCCTCGAGGCAGGGGCCGCACTCGGCGGCGAACTGGTGGCGGGTCACCTGCCAGCCGATGGCCTCATATTTCTCGGTCATGATATCGGCGACCCGGGCCACCCCGGCCGGGGTGCGGGTGCCGCAGTCGAGGTTGATGAGCGGGGCGAGATCCGCCAGATAGGTATCGAGGGAGAACGGGCGCTTGAGATCGTTCATTGTCTTCCCCATGGAACAATCTGCGTAAAACACAGACTGTTTTTGCAACGATAAGAGTGGGCGGGCACTCGGCGCCGCCTCGTCAACGGCGGTCGGCCAGCGTGGATCAACTGGCCGCCGCCTCTACACCAGAGCCTTTACATGAACAGCAGATAGTTGAGGAGCAGCGCCGTCACCAGGGCCCCCGCCATGGGCACGCTGGTGCGCTTGACCACCACGAAGGGAGAGACCTTGGCGATGCCCGCACAGGCGATGAGCACCGCCGCGATGGGGGAGACGGTGCGGCCGATACTGGAGGCAAGCTGCATCGGCAGCAGCATGGTCACCGCCGGCACGCCAAACTTGGCCGCCACCGCGGGGGCCAGGGAGGAGAAACTGAGGAAGGCCGCGTTGCCCGAGCCCATGATGACCGCCGCCACCATGATGAGCCCCACCATCACCAGGGTCATCAGGCCGCTGCCGATGCCGGCATTGCTGGCAGAGTGCAGCAGGGTGTCGATGGCGCCGATGGCCTTGAGGGATTCGGCGAAGAGCTCGGCACAGACGATGAGCGCCACCACGGGGCCGAACACCTTGCCCATGCCGTCGAGGAAGCTCGACAGCCCCGCGAAGGCGGTGCGCACCGAGCGGGTGCGCAGCAGCTCGCACAGCATGCCGATAAAGACCGACAGCAGCATGGCCACCTCCACGCTGACGCTGATGCTGGTCACCAGGAGCTTGGAGAAGGTCATCATCAGCACGAAGGGGATGATGGGCAGCAGGCCGTACCAGGTCGGCGCGGCCACCTCGTCCGCCCCTTTCTCGTCAAGCTCCGCGTGTTCGCCGCGATGCAGGGCCGGATCCCAGCCCTCCTGGCGGTCACAGTGCCGCTGCCAGAAGAAGTGCAGCACCATGGTCACCAGCAACATGGGAGCCACCAGCCAGATCTGGTAGTCGACGAAATAGCTGGTGGGATCCATGCCGGATTGACCGGCGGAGAAGATGGCGTTGGTCTGGGTCGGGCCGATTTCGAACGCCTGGGAGGTGGCGATGACGCCGCAGGCGGAAGCCGGGCTGATGCCGAGGTTGCGCATCACCGGGTACATGGTGACCATCAGCAGCAGGCCGAGGCCGGTGGCGGAGGTGACGAACAGGGAGACGAAGACCGCCACCAGGTAGCAGATGGCCAGCATCAGGTAGCTGGACTGGATGCCCGCCACCGGTTTGACCGCCACCCGCACCAGGGCCTGGGAGGCGCCGATGTGGGACATGTAGGTGGCAAAGCCCGCCACCGCCATGATGGTGAGGCCGAGCCCGGCCGCACGGTAGGAGAAGATCCCCTTGAACACCTCGAACAGGTCGAACAGGGCGAAGCCGGTGCTCTTGTCGGCGGGCAGAATGGGGTGCAATCCCAGCCAGTAGGCGACGGTGAAGAGGGCCATGCCCGCCAGCGCCAGCACCGCCTGCGGGTTGTAATCCTTGACGATGCCGTAGACCACGGCGATCAGCACGAGCAAGACGAAGACGAGTTCCAAGGTGCACTCCTGACAAGATTATCGAAAAGCGCAATCTAGTGGTGGATCTCCCCTTTCCTCTTGATCACCATCAATAAAGATGGAAAAAGCAAACGGTTGTAGATTTTTATTCCAAAAATAAAACTAAAAACGACATTTAACATCACAGAACTGGATCTAGAATGCTCCCCAGGGTATCCCTGACCGACAACCGCCACTTTGTTTGCGTTGGATCAACATCCCGCCGGGGTGAACTGGCCAAGATGCCCGTCGACACAGAGCGACCATTTCGCACCGGAGAGAGTTATGACAAACCAAGCCACCGCAGGCACCCCGACCTGCGACTGCAAGCTGTGGGACATCCTCGTCGAGTCTGCAAAGGAACGCACCACCATTCGTTACTCCAAACTGGCCAGGCAGGCCGGGCTGGAGCAGTGCCAGGATGAACTGCGCACCCTGCTGCAACGCATCCGCATGTATTGCACCGAAAATCACCTGCCCATTCTCTCCGCCATCGTGATGGATGACGTGGGCAAATACGCCGGCCTCTCCTCCAGCCTGCCGGATGCCCCCTGGGAGCGGGCACGGGTCTTCGATCACGAGTGGACCACCCTGCACTGAGTGCCGCCCCCTGAATCCGGAACGCGCCCAGACCAGCAGGCGCGTTCTGGTTTTTGGCCCCCGCCGTTTCTTCCCCGGCCCCAGCGGCCCCATCCGGCCAGGTGTGCTTCCCTGTGAGGCTCCCTGCCCCCTGTCGTCCTATCCGGCCAGGTGTGCAGCATAAGGGCCTCCTCCCTCGGTCTCCCCCTTTGATACCGCAGCGCATCCCGTCACAGACCAGCGTGTTCTGGCGCGCGGCCCCCTCCCTTCTCCACTCGGCCTGACTGGTAAAACCAGCCCATCCGGCCATGAGCGTTGCCATGGGGAGACCACAATGCCAGAATCGGGCCCTTGCACGATTTCAGGGCCGCCGGCCCGCAGACAAAGGATCCCCCATGGCCACCACCCTCTATGGCATCAAGAACTGCGAGCTGTTTTTATTGGAAATACCACAAAAACCTCTTCAAGCTGATATGGCATCCGCAAGCCTTGAAATCACTTGGGCCTGCTCGATCTCAGCACTAGATTGATCAGCATTTTTCCCGCGTTCAAGGTCATGCTGGCTACGGATAGCTTTAGACTCGTAATAGTCACGAGCAACAGCTGTCTCTATGAACTTAACGTCATCTCCAATCACGCTCGATACTTCATTTTTTATTTCATCCAATGTGACACTGAAGAATTCTTTACGCTTGTTTACAAGATTGATTCTTTTGAAATCAAACTTTTCATGTAATGTCTTCTCAAGAGCAGGGGCGTCATTTGTATGAATCATTGCATGTACGTCAAACCCGAACGGTACAGATGCATCGCCCAACTCGGTCACTCGATCAAGTGGCTCAAGTCGGCGAGTCATGCCTATTTTGTAGACGTTATCCCCAAAAGAACCAATATTCGATATGACATATACATGACCTTGTTTAGTCTGTTCAGCCATCGACTTCGCTCTTTGATGCTTTTTCTCAGCCTCCTCAAGTGAAGACTGGAGTTGATCTATCTTTTCTTGCAGCTTGGATTTCATGGCATCAGAAGCATGATCCAATTCCTTTTTGGCTTCTTCTAATGCTTTTTGATAACGTTGCTCTTCACGGATAGCCTCTTGCTCAAGCTTCTTGATCTCTGCTTCGGCTTTTGCTTCCTCCCGCATCTGAGCTCTAATTTCAGCTTGTTCCTCTTTCTCTCGTTGCTTCTTCTCATTGAATCCAAAGTATAACTCTAACTCAAGAAGTTTCTCTTTTAAAAAACGCTCAGTTATATATATGTGATTCGACTCGTTCAATTTATTAATATCATTAAACGCCTTTGTGATACGCTCTCGCATTTTCACTATATTCTTCCAAGTGCATCCAGCAATAGCCGCCTCACACTCATTGTTAAACGCTCTAGCTGTTAGACGAATCCCTTTTTCCGTCATCTTCCGGCCTTCAGCCCTAGAGCCTTCAACAGTCCATTCCTTTGGACAATAAATAGCACCAGATGATGTTTTATTTCTAAGCATTTCTTTCTGTCTTTCACGACAGGTAGCTATAGAAGCTTTGAACTCTTCTGATGTATCAAAATCGAACTTTGGCTCATAGAACCCTAACTCGATTAGCTCCATATCATCTTTGTAAATAGCCACTTGACGGTTCAAAGAATCGAGCATTACTTTAGTGGAATTATATGCCGTCAATAGCTCGCTAGCTTTTTTTGCTAATTGCTCTTTATCCTTTAATATTTGCTGTTTAGACTCATCTAAAGCAGATAGTTCTTGTTGAGATGTGTTTTTTAAAGCTGCCAGCTCATTTTCTAGCGATGACTTGAGTGCATTACACTCATCTTCTGTATTAAAGACAGCAGAGAACCGAGCCTTGTAGTCGGCAACGAGCCTTTCATTGGCCTTTGACTTTCTTACAAAAAATACAAGAGCAAACACTACTGCAATCAACACGACCAATAATATATAGACATCTATCACATGCACCTCTCAATATTCGATTTCAAGACAGATTTGTACCGTTTTATCATCATCTAGGCATAGCGATTCTAAATCGTGATGCCTCCACTAGGTTGATGCGGCCAAGTTGATACTAGCATTACTCATAAAGGGCTATGCAAGCAAGAAGCTTGCCCTTTTCGAGATACAGCACATCTTTTAGTTGAAGGCATCACAATTCTTTTTCATGTTTTACAGGTTTTGAATTCTATGGACACTCGACACACTGATACCCAGCCGCTTTGCCACTGATGCCTTAGCGATGCCCTGCGATAAGAGATGCAGCACCTCATCCCGCTTCTCCATCGCGGTCGGCTTACGGCCCTTGTAGACCCCTTTGGCCTTTGCCAAGGCGATCCCTTCCGCCTGACGCTCCAGCATGATTTCCCGCTCGAACGTGGCGATAGCTCCGATCATCGTCAGCATCAGCTTGCCTGTCGGAGTGGCCGTGTCGATGCCCAGATTCTGGATCTGCAATGTTACCCCTTTGGCGTGTAGCTGGTCTGTGATCTCCAGCAAGTGCCGGGTGTTCCGGGCCAGACGATCCAATTTTGTCACTTTTAGCACGTCTCCAGAGCGGACGAATTCGAGCATTGCCTGTAGTTGCGGCCTATCCGTCTTGCTACCGCTGACCTTCTCGTTAAAGACTTTTTCGCACCCCGCCAGAGCTGCCAGTTGCTGCTCCAGCGATTGCCCCGTGGTCGAGACACGGGCATACCCGATGATTGCCATGATGGCCTCCCAATAGGCTCAAGACCCTGCAAGAAAAACGTGTCAAAACTCGAAAACCAACCCGTGTGACAGGGGTTGCCGAGGGGCTTCCGGTCTGTCACACGGGCATGGTCTATTGAGCGTCCGGCTCCTTCGGCGGGGGCGGCGGTGTCTGCATCGAGTTGACGGCCTCCTTGATGAGGACGCCCAAGGCTGCTAGCAGTGCCGCCTCCAACGCTTTCAGTAACGGGTTTCCTTGCTGCTCATTCATACGCCTTCTCCTTGCTGGATGGCTCCCGACAAGGGGCCAGATGTGATGTATTCCATGGGGTTCTCCTATGGTGTAGATCTCCATCTCGCTTATACCGGCGTAGGGTCTGAATGTTGCCTGCTCGTTTTCCTTGTGCTGGTGGGGTTTGGGATTGTTTTTGCCGGGCAATCAACCGGGCAAGATCGTTGCAATCATCTCGGAATCTCTCCTTCGGGTGGCTGGTAAGCTCCCCCCTCGGTGCAGTAAATAGATAAGAGTCAGAGTAACTAAACGGGTATATATATCGGGCTGGAACAGCTGGAACACCAGACACATACCGCCGAAAAGCCCATGAACACGCTGTCGGATGTGTCGATGAGACTCAAATCGACCAGACACATCACCCCGAAATGTGTCGATTGGCAGTCACTCGCGGCGGGGTCAGACGGTGATATGCCAGATTACCGCTATGCCTCTGACTCAACCGCCAGTCAAGCCGCTCTGCAATCGCTTTAAGGTCTCGTCCCGGCTGAGCTGGATATCGTAGATACCCGGCTGGATCGCAGGTATAAGCACTCTGGGCAGAATCTCGCGTGATATCAAGATGTCGGCCATCGCCCGGCTCTGCCATAGCCATCAACAGCCCTTGCAGGTACTCCTCCACGCTTAGGATGCGTCCCTGAGCACGACAGATGGTGGCCCACAGCTCTTGTTCCTCGTGCCGTATCCTGAGCGGTCTGAGGCCCGTCTGCTGCTCGATGTAGGCATCACGCTGGTGGTCTGCTTGGCGGTTCGCTGGCTCCAGATGATAGGCTTCATCAAACTCCAGCAAGTACACCTCCTGCCGGATCGGTTTGTCAAAATACTTTCCGTCTGGGTCGAACCACTGCAAATCGACTCGGAAATCTATTCGGTAAGGGCCGCAAGAGAATTGCGGGATCACTTCGATTCGCAAACCCGGCTGCTGTTCTTCAAAATAAGCACGCAGCGACACTAGGTACTCTGTGTAAAATGCTGCCTCATAGCGGCTCTGACCTTCCTCTCGTGGTAATGATTGTCCGGTCAACCGCTCGATTTCCGCTATCAACACTGCGTTCAGGTGAAAGCTGGGGCCATAGGTCAACACAGCCAAGGCTTGTAAGGGAGTCCACGTCCCCAATCCATTACCGGGTTCGGGAATCTCCGGCAGGTCAAGCCCCTGCACCTGCCGGAGGTTGGCGATTGCCCGCCTGACGTACTGACTGTAACGCCCATTGAAGCCAGGTATCTGTGACAGCAATGCTCTTGGGTCGATGATCCCCTGTGAATGGTGCCCAACAAAGATACCTACCACGCCAAACTCCCCTTGTAATGCCTTCACTTTGACTCTTGTAAACTCAAATCCTCGAACTCATCATCCAGACCGCTTGACACATCTTTCCGGTGGAGAGCGTATTCCTCAATCTCCCCCTTCACCCACGCAGCATCAATGTAGGGAGCTTCCGAGGTTGTCCTTAACAACTCCTCCCCGCTGAGATCTCTAACGCTACTGCCTGCCAGCTTGGGTTTGAAAGCTTGCTCTAGCATGAATTGATCATCTAACCCCTTGAATACTGCGGCTAGATCATAACCATCGTAGCTAAATTTGATCTCTTTCAGCACTGCTTTTAATTGGCTATTAAATAGTTGACGTTGCTCAGTACTGATCAGTTCCTCTGGTTTCAGTAGATTGAGAATTGTTTTTTCTGACAACTCAAGACTCATGAGCTCGTTTTCAAGTTCGCGTATTTTTTCTTCTAAGACTTTGCAGCTAGCTTTGCTCTTTACAAATGCGTTTCGAAAAGTAGCATCATCGTCAAAATCTAATATGGATTGAGCAGCTTTATCTTTCTTTCTACTCTCAACATCTAATTGAGTTCTCAATGTTGCTAACTGTTCTTGAAGAGATAAAAACTTCTCATTCTCCCCCACCCGTCTTTGCATTACTTCTGATAGGATACTAACTGCTTGTAATAACTGAGGCTCAACTTTGTCATAGAGCATGTTTGGCAGATTACACCCTGTAATATTCTGCTTAGGACAAACAAGATAGTTACGAGGGCTCCCTGCTCGCCCTTTATTTTGGTAGCGTAACGATTCTCCACACTGGCAACGCAGTATACCGCTAAAGAGGTTGTTATAAGTGCCTTTCCGATAAGAACCACTATGATTATTTCTCTGGTTGATAAGATGCTTCACTTCATTGAATAACATAGGTTCGACTATCGCCGGATAATATCCCCAAATAGGGTCTCCCTCCGGAATCCGCTTACCATCCTTTATTTGATGTGGATGAAACACTCCGATCACAGATTCACTCTTGATAACCGCCTGAATGCCTGCGGGACGCCAGTCAGCTTTTTTTCCAAAAGTCTTATAGCCCTTCTCCAGAAAGATCTTGGCTATTTGCTCGTAGCCACAGCCGGACTTTGCCAGCTCAAACATCTCGTTCACGACTTTGACTCGTTCAGGGATAGCAATAATCTTGCCCTCCTCTAATTTCAGCCATGAAGGTAAGCGAGAGTTTTTCATCACTTGGTTATTCTCTCTAGCGTGCTTGCGACCATTCTCCCAAGCCTCACTACTCCTTTTACTTTTTGTTTTAGACTCGTCATTCGCTCGTGCCATACTAACGATTGAAACAAGTAGCGATGTTATGTCCACAGCCCCACTTTTATAAACTCGCCCATCAATAAGGGTGACAATCACAATTCCCAAACCAATCATCTCTAGGAATTGGCGTAACGCGTCCTCAATTGCTTGCCTACTTAGGCGATCAACCGATTCGACCAACAGGTAAGATCCTTCCTTAATCTTCCCATCCTTCACTGCATCAATGAAACGCCCCAGAGCTCCATTAGTTCGATTGCTCCCCCTGTAGGCACTCACCCCAAAATCCTCAAGTGCTTTATCACTAAGTTGTAGTTGATGCTTTTGGCAGTATTCCGTAGCAAGCTCCAACTGACGTCGGTAGCTGTCCCCTTGTGCCTGTTTTGGGGTACTGAATCGAATGTAGGAATAGGCTTTTGGGGAACGGCTCATGGCAACACCTTTACATTGGCCCACATCATGTACAGAACCTTAAGCGGCAAGCGAATTAATAATACCGTCTAACGTGTTGTTTTGCTTGGATTTTCTCTGCC
>NZ_JAPCIY010000059.1:0-27637 GCF_027707645.1 Aeromonas sp. QDB30
AAACGGTGTACACGCAAGCCGGAATCAGCGTTCATTTTAAACCGGAATAGGTGTTCATTTTCGACCGGAATATGCAAAAGGCAAGGAGCGCTACTGTGGCTGCCTCTGGTGGGTATACAAACAGGTTATCAGTGATGCAGATGGCGTGATGTAGGCAGGATCGCTCAGGCTGATTCCATTTTCTGTTGTGTGGCGAGCAAGGGGTGCACAAAAGAAAAGGGGACAGCAGATGCTGTCCCCTCAAGTCATTTCGTCCATTCCCTGAACTGCCATGCTCCCTGCAATCCTTGACGCTATCCTTTCCTTTGGAAATTCCCCTTCCCAATCCGTTGGGGTGTCCTGTGGTCTTCCTAGCCTGGCAATCTGTCCTGATTGCTTCACCCTCTCCTTCCTGGAGGTGTCCATTACCACATCCCGTGGTGTTCCTGCGTCATCCTGACTGATAACCATCCTGGCTATCACGCTTCATCTTGAAGCTGTTCCTGACCGCGTCTTGCGGTGTCTCATCCTTGATGAGTGACAATCCGTGCCACTCAACCTCATCCCGAGGTATCCAACTACCGCATCCTGCGGTTGTCCTGTCGCTCCTTGTGATAACCATCCTGGCTATCAACCCCATCCCGAGGTGTTCCTTGCCCACATCCTGCAGGCTATTCCTTGTTTATGCGCTGTTTCTGCATCCTGCCGAATCAGCTCGTCCTTGTGAGACCCATACTAAGGCAATTGCAGGCTCGAACAAGGTGTGCAATCGGATTGAGCTCCGTGACATATGGTACAGAAATGGGCTGGCGTGGAATATTATCTATGTTTATCAGTTGTTTAGATAGTTTCCATGGAAAGTATACCCAGTGCGGGATGGCTTCACGTACGGTTCAACACTGAGGGGTCTTACAGGGGGAATGGCAGATCTCTTACAAGCAGAAATCGGTAGGAAAACGATGGTACAGCTGCTTCAATCAGGGGTGTAAGAGTTCAAAATTAATTGAATACTTATGCTTTAAAAGTAGACAAAAGCCGAGATAAATCTCGGCTTTGTATTGTCTGCTGGTTTCTTTAGCTGACCCTTGTCCCAGGAGTCGGGTAGGCCTTGCGCAGTGATTCGGGTGCAAGCACCTCCAGGTTGCCGCTCATGTTGTTCAGCCAGGAGCGGAACTCGGGCGTATCCTGCACTTCGGTCTCCACCACCACGCTGCGCTTGTCGTAACGGGTCATGCGCGGGTTATGCCCCGGGATTTGTCCATCGATCAGGGTCGGGCAGTTGGCATCGATGCGCCCGACGAAGCGGATCGGACCGCTGACGTCCTGATAACCCTGGTCGCGGATCAGCTTCTGGATATTGAAGTCCTTCGGCTGGGTCGCGCTGAAGTTGGTCAACTCCACGTTCTTGATGTGATCGAACGGAATGCCGTAGACCTTGGGATCCAGCTCGGAGAGGGTACAGAGCAGGATGGGGCCATCGGGCTGGTTCAGGATGCCGAGGGGATTGATTCGGTCATAGCAGAGCCAGACAGTACGCTCCTTGATGACACGCTGGATCTCGGCGCTGAATTTGCGGCCACGCCAGAGGGCGTCGCGGATCAGAGTGCTGCGGCGGATCTCCGGATTGCCAGCGAAGGGGCGAGGTGACTGGTGCACGCTCTCCAGCCAGCGCTCGGCCAGTTCGCTCTGGCTGTCGCGGATCACCTGACCAGCCTTGTCGATCAGCGGGTTCAATTCGGTCAGCACGCTTGCCGGCAACAGTTGGCTTGCCTGGTCGCTCCAGGTTTTCAGGGCCACTGCCAGCGAGAGCGGCATGATGTTGGCAAAGTCATTGAGACCATGGCGCTCGAAGCACCAGCCATGAGGCTTGCTGCGCTCATCGGAGGTGAGGTCGAACAGTCCCATGCCGGACATCTCTTCCAGGTCCCGTTGCACGGTACGGAGACTGACGTGAATGCCTTCCTCTTCCAGTTTTACCTGGAGTTGGCTGGCGGTCAGCTTGTAAGGGCGGTGCGGGATGCAACGCGCCAAGGTCAGTTGTCGTAACAGCTTCTTACTCATGGTGCATGCCTTCACTGGTTTAGCGTTGAGTGTATCCTAGCCATGGCCTGCGACAGTCTATGTCGCAAGTTTTGCTGCGACAACTGTCGCCATTTTCATACATGAAGAAGCAAGTCATTGATAAATAAAACAAAACAACAGATAAAAGGGGTTGTTTGAGCCCTTTTTTTATTGAAAACAAGCCTTGCGAGGATGCTCGCGACCAGGGTGACAGGAAGGAAATGGAAGCAGTAAGGAGGGGGAGGTGGGAAGGAGGTGGGGGACGGGCCCCCACCTCGACACGTCGTTATGCCAGCCAGGACCAGGCTGATTTGGTGATGGCTGCGCCCACCATGTAGCCGAATACTGCGAGAGCGGCTACTCCGGCCACCAGCTTCTGACCGCGGGCAGGGCGCTTGAGCGCCATGACGCCCAGGCCGATGTAGATCATCAGGGCAATCAGCTTGGCCATCAACCAGGGCTGCTGGCCAGGGCTCATCTGCAGGGTCACCGCCAGC
The DNA here is from genome assembly GCF_027707645.1 of Aeromonas sp. QDB30. Taxonomy (NCBI): domain Bacteria; kingdom Pseudomonadati; phylum Pseudomonadota; class Gammaproteobacteria; order Aeromonadales; family Aeromonadaceae; genus Aeromonas; species Aeromonas sp. QDB30. Next base: position 2,538 of record NZ_JAPCIY010000059.1, read on the forward strand.
AGCACGCCAAACAGCAGCAGGAAGGTGTCGTTGATGTGGGGCAGCACCTTCAACCATTTCTGTTGCAGCCGCCCGCTGCCCGCCAGCGCCAGGCTCCAGCGGTAGAGGAAGAGCAGCAGGCTGACCAGGGCCAGGGTCATGTGAAGGTGTTTGAGCATGGGGTAATAGGCAATCATGTTGCTTCCTTGTTGTTGTCGGGCAGACCGCTGTTCCATTGATGGGCGTGGGTACGCTCCTGTCCTTCCTGATCGTCTTGCAGCAGGTCGGAGAGGATGTCGCGGTATTGCAGGCTCTTGTTGATATAGGTGTGCTCGTCGTCCAGGTAGTTGACCTGTTCCCGCAGCAGCCGGTTGTCATACTGCTTGAACATCTGCCCCGCACGCCAGGCCTGATTGGCCCTGAATCCCAAGAGGGTGAGTGCTTCTACCCCAAGATCCACGGCCGACCCCAGGGTTTCGCGGTGCACGCTGTCTATCCCGTGGCGCAGGATCTCGTGGGCATGGGGTCTGTCCTGGGCACGGGCCAGTATTCTGAGGTGCGGGAAGTGCTTTTTCACCATCTCGATCACTTCGAGGGAGGTGGCCGGGTCATTGAGGGAGAGCACCAGCAGTTTGGCCTTGTGGGCGCCGGCCGCGTGCAGCAGGTCGAGTCGGCTGGCATCCCCATAAAACACCTGGTAGCCGTACTTTCTCAGCATCTCTATCTGGCTGGCATCCTGCTCCAGGATGGTGGTGCCAATACCATGGCCGTGGAGCAGGCGCCCCACTATCTGACCGAAGCGACCGAAGCCGGCGATGATGACCGGGTGTTCCACCAGCTCGGGCTGTTCATGTTCGGGGGTGTCACTCTGGTTGCGGTAGTCGAACCAGGGCTGGATCACCCGATCGTTGAGGATAAGCAGCAGCGGTGTCAGCGCCATGGAGAGGGCGACGACCAGAGTCAGCAGTGAGATGGTGCTGCCCGGCAGTACCTTGTTCTGGGCGGCGAACGAGAACAGCACGAAGGCGAACTCCCCGCCTTGGGCCAGGGCCAGGGCGAAGGTCCAGCGCTGGTTAGGGGAGAGGCGAATGACAAAGCCGAGCCCCATCAGCACCAGCCACTTGAGCACCATCAGACCGATCACCAGTGCCGGGATCAACAGGGGATGGGCGGCAAAGAGGCTGAAGTCGATGCCGGCACCCACCGACATGAAGAAGAGGCCGAGCAGCAACCCCTTGAACGGCTCTATGTCCGCTTCCAGCTCGTGGCGGTATTCGCTGTCCGCCAGCACCACGCCGGCGAGGAAGGAGCCGAGGGCGGGGGAGAGGCCGACGGATTCCATCAGCACGGCGATGGCGATCACCAGCAGCAGGGCGGCAGCGACGAAGATCTCCCGCATGTGGGACTGGGCGATGGCGCGAAACACCGGCCGCATCAGGTAATGACCACCCAGCACGATGCCGGCGATGGCGGCCACCACCAGCAGGCCGTGCTGCCAGCCTGCCAGCTCCGAGCTGCCGCTGCTGGCGACCGGCGCGATGGCCAGCAGCGGCAGGATCGCCAGGATGGGGATGACGGCGATGTCCTGGAACAGCAACACCGCAAACGCGGAGCGGCCGCTCTCGCTCTGCATCAGTTTGCGCTCCTGTAGGCTCTGCAGCACGATGGCGGTGGAGGAGAGCGCAAGAATGAGACCGATGGCGAGCCCCTGCTGCCAGGGCAGACCCAAAAGATAACCCACCCCGGTCAGGGCGACACTGGTGAGCAGCACCTGCAGACCACCGGTGCCGAGGATGGGCCCTTTCAGTTGCCACAACAGGGCCGGGCGCAGCTCCAGACCGACCAGAAACAGCATCAGCACCACCCCGAACTCGGCGAAGTGCATCACGTCTTTCTGCTCGCCCACCAGACCAAGCAGGAAGGGACCTATGATGATCCCCGCCAGCAGGTAGCCAAGGACGGAGCCCAGCCCCCACCGCTTGGCCAGCGGGACGGCGATCACCGCCGCCGAGAGGTAGATCAGGGCATCAAACAGCAATCCATGTCCCATCAGCGGCTCCTCCTTAACATGATGAATGCCGGTGAGGGCTGGCCGGGCCTGCGCCCGGATCGAGTGTGTGTCATGGGAGTGCCCCCAGCAGATCGCGCAGATAGGGGCTCTCGGCCAGTTGGGCCGGGGTCAGATGCTCGTCACGCAGGGCGCACAGCAGCTGGCGATAGTCCTGGCCGCAGCGGCGCAGCGCCTCGGGATCCTCGAGCTTGTGGAAAGAGTGCAGCACGAAAGGGGGCAGCCAGCGCATGCCGCACAGCTGTGCGGTCTGCTGGAAGGGGAGCAGGAAGTCGAGCAGCGGGCGCTGGTTGTAGCCGGCGCGGCAGTAGGATTCGGGGCCACCCCCCGTGGTGATGGCGCTGAGCCACTGCTTGCCGTTGAGGGCGTGGGCCTCGGGGCCGTAGGCATAGCCGTACTCCAGCACCAGGTCCATCCACTCTTTCATGATGGCCGGGCAGGAGTACCAGTAGAAGGGGTGCTGGAAGACGATGATGTCGTGCTCCGCCAGCAGGGCCTGTTCCCGTTTCACGTTGATGAACATGTCCGGATAGCGCTGGCAGAGATCGTGCAGGGTTATCCCCTCCAGCCCCTCGATGGCATGCAGCAGTTGCTTGTTGGCCCGGGAACTCTGCAGCGCCGGGTGTGAAAAGATGACCAGAATGCGTTTCATGGGATTCCTGAAGAGGGTCTGCTGCCGGCACATGCGACAGATTGTGAGCTGAAACGTTATCAAGAAGCTCCCTGGCCCGCCAGTTCCGGGATCAGTGCGCGCAGCGCCGGATTCAGGGTCTGGTGGGCGGGGTAGCAGAGGCCGATGCGGCGGAACATCCGGGGGGCGCTCACGGGCAGGGTGCACAGGCCCGCTTCGTCCTCCACCAGCCCGTCGGGCAGGAAGCTGATACCCACCCCGGCCAGCACCAGCGCCATCACCAGCCCCTTGCTCTCGGCCTTGGCCACCAGATTGAGGGTGAGCCGGTCACAGGCCAGCAGGCCTATGGTTTGCTGATGGGCTTCGCAGGGGGGGCACTCAATAAAATCATAATGTTGCAACTCAGCCAGCTCGATATGCGCCCTGCCCGCAAGAGGGTGTCCCCTGGGAACGCACAGCACGTACTCCTCTTCCCAGAGCGGCAGGAAGATCTCGTCCTCCCGGCGCAGGGCATCCAGGGTCAGTCGGCAGTCGGCCGGGGTGCCGTAATCGGAGAGGGTGAGATCCAGCTCGGGCAGCACCCCCTGCACCCGCCGAAGCAATCCCGCCAGCCGACGGCGGCTGAGGTCGGGCATGATGGCCATGTTGAGTCTCGCACGCGTCGCCTTCTGGCGAAACAGAGTCGGCAGGCGACGCGCCTCTTCCACCAGCTTGACGGCGTGGGGATAGAGATAGTGGGCCGGATCCTTCGCTTCCACCCCCTTCTTGCCCCGGATGAAGAGGCTGTCCCCCAGGCTCTCTTCGAGCTGGCGAAGGCCGGCGGAGAGGGAGGGTTGGCTCACGTGGCAGCGGGCTGCCGCTGCCGTGATGTTCTTCTCTTCATAAATGGCGATGAAGAAGCGCAGCAATCTCAGGTCCAGCATGGGGATACCATAGTTAATTCAGATGATAACCAGCGGAAAACTATATTTATCGCCGATGGATGTAGCGACTATAGTGACTGGGTCCCGTGCTGGCCAGCCCTTGTTTGACGCCCATTTCAACGCATCAGAAGGAAAACTCCATGTCCAAGTCCCTCGTGGTGATCACCGGCGCGTCCGCCGGGATCGGTGCCGCCATTGCCCGCGCCTTCTCCGCCGCCGGCCATCCGCTGCTGTTGCTGGCCCGCCGGGTCGAGCCCATGCAGGCGCTGAACCTGCCCGATACCCTCTGCATCGGGGTCGATGTCACCGACACCGCCGCCATGAAGGCCGCCGTGGCGCAGGCGGAGGCGCAATTCGGCCCGGTGGGATGTCTGGTCAACAATGCCGGCGTCATGCTGCTGGGGCAGGCCGACGTGCAGGATCCCGCCGAGTGGCAGCAGATGCTCAACATCAACGTGATGGGGGTTCTGAATGGCGTGCATGCGGTACTGGCCGGCATGAAGGCCCGCCGCAGCGGCACCATCATCAACATCAGCTCCATCGCCGGTCGCAAGACCTTCCCGAACCATGCCGCTTACTGCGCCACCAAGTTCGCCGTTCACGCCCTGACCGAAAATATCCGGGAAGAGGTGGCCGATGTGGGCGTGCGGATGGTGACCATCGCTCCGGGCGCGGTGGAGACCGAGCTGCTCAACCACACCACGGACGAGCGCATCAAGTCGGGCTATCACGACTGGAAGGATCAGATGGGAGGCGTCATTGCACCCGAGGTGATCGCCGACGCCGTGCTCTACGCCTGGCACCAGCCGGCCAACGTCTGCGTGCGGGAGATCGTGCTGGCAGCCACCCGTCAGCAACCCTGATGCAAACGGGGGAGGGGTTGACCCTCCCCCTGGGCCAAGGGTTACCATAGGCCCTCTTTCGTCATTGAGTCGTCTCATGGTCCTGACCCGTCGCCAACTCGCTCGCGCCCGCCGCTGGCTCCCACTGTGGAGTCTGGTGCTGGTGCTGATGTCGTTTGGCAGCCGTGCGGCCACCGATCTCTGTACCCTGACGCCCCATTGCAGCCAGAGCGAGCGTACCCTGGAAAAAGCCATGCCCTGCGGCAGCTTCACCTCGGCGCTCGCCATGACGGTGCTCACCAACGACAGCCTGACGGTTGCCCGGCTTGAGCCCGACAGGCCGACATACCTCTCTCCCTCTCTGTTCATGCCGGAGGCGCCCCTGAAGCGTCTCGAGCGTCCGCCCCGTCACCACGGCTGAGTCGAGTTTCCCTTTCCGGGCATTTCTTCTTAACCGAGGTGAGATATGTACAAGTCCCTGTTACTGGCCGTGCTGGCCGGTACCGTCAGTTTTTCTGCTCTGGCAACCGGGCAGATGACCGTCTACAAGTCCCAGTATTGCGGTTGCTGCAAGACCTGGATCAAGCACATGGAAGAGAACGGCTTTGAGGTCAAGGTCGTGGAAACCGAGCAGCTTGACCCGATCAAGCAGCAGCATGGCATCACCCCGCAGCTGGCCTCCTGCCACACCGGGGTGGTGAACGGCTATGTGGTGGAGGGGCATGTGCCCGCTGCCGACGTGCAGAAGCTGCTCAAGGAAAAACCGGCGATCCGCGGTCTGACCATTCCGGGGATGCCCCAGAGTGCGCCGGGCATGGATATTCCGGGTCAGCCCTATCAGGTGCTGAGCATCAGTGACGAGGGCGCGACCAAAGTCTGGTCGAGCTACCCCGGCTGATGGATGCTGACCGTGAGCAGACACACTTCCATCATGTGAGGCACACCTGAGCGAACCCGTGTCGCCCACGGTCAGGGAGGAGGGCCGCCATCGCGAGATGGCGGCCCTTTTTCGTCGATTTGGGGGGGAATGTCCGGGGAGCCCTTGCAACCCCGGGCGACAAGGGGCAGATTGATCGCCAATTTTTATTTTCTCAGGGACGCTTTTCCCACTGCCTGCCGGTGTGCCGTCTGGATGCGTGCAGCACCAGCGGGAGGGGCGGCCCTGTGACAGCGCAAAGGATGCGACATGTTCACCTTTTCCCGGGGGTTGCTGCTGGCTTGCCTGCTTGCTGCGCCCTGTTCCCATGCCAACGAAGAGTCCGCCATGCCTACAAGCGATACTTCCACCCAGCCTGTCATTGTCCCCCCGGTGGCTGCCAAGCACCCCCATACCCTGAAAAAACACGGGGACACGCGCGTCGACAACTACTACTGGCTGCGTGACGACGAGCGGCAGAAGCCCGAGGTGCTGGACTATCTCAAGGCCGAGAATGCCTACACCGAGGCCATGCTTGCACCGATCAAGCCGCTGCGCGAGCAGCTCTACAAGGAGATGGTGGCCCGTATTCCCCAGCAGGACGAGTCTGTCCCCTATGTGAAGAACGGCTACCGCTATCAGACCCGTTACGAGCCGGGCAAGGAGTACGCCATCTACTCCCGCAGCAAGGTGGAAGGGGACGGGGCGCCCACCCTGCTGCTGGATGGCAACCAGCGCGCCGAAGGCCACGAGTTCTATGCCCTCGGGGCGCTCGAGGTGAGCCGCAACAACCGCTGGCTGGCGGTGGCGGAAGATTATCTCTCCCGCCGTCAATACAGGATCCAGTTCCTCGATCTGGAGAGCGGCGCCTGGGCCGCCGACACCCTCGAGAACACCTCCGGCAACCTGGTGTGGGCCAACGACAGCAAGACGGTCTTCTACGTGCGCAAGCACCCCAAGACCCTGCTGCCCTACCAGGTCTATCGCCACGAGCTGGGCACGGACCCCGCGAAGGATACCCTGGTCTACGAGGAGAAGGACGACTCCTTCTATGTGAGCCTCTACGCCACCACCTCGGAAGATTTCATCGTCATCTCCCTCTCCAGCACCACCACCAGCGAGGCGCGCCTCATTGATGCCAATGTGCCGGGCCAGACGCCACGCCTGTTCCTGCCCCGCCAGGTGGATCACGAATACAGCCTGGATCACTACCGCGGCCGCTTCTATGTGCGCTCCAACAAGGACGGCAAGAACTTCGGCCTCTATGAGACCAAGGAGAGCCCGGTGGATCGCTGGAAGGCGGTGATCGCCCCCAATCCGGACGTGCTGCTGGAGAGCTATGCCCTGTTCAGGGACTGGCTGGTGCTGGAGGAGCGCAGCCAGGGGTTGACCCGGTTGCGTCAGGTCAACTGGCAGAGCGGCGAACAGAAGGAGATCGCCTTCGACGATCCCGCCTATGTCACCTGGCTTGCCTACAACCCGGAGCCGGACACCAGCGCCCTGCGCTATGGCTACTCCTCCATGACCACGCCGTCCTCCACCTACGAGCTGGACATGGACAGCGGCAAGCGGACTCTGCTCAAGCAGCAGCCGGTGGCGGGCTTCATGCCTGCGCAATATGCCAGTGAGCGGCTCTGGATCACCGCCCGTGACGGCGTGGCCGTGCCGGTGTCGCTGGTCTATCGCAAGGACAAGTTCAAGAAGGCAGGGGGTGGTGCAGGCACCAATCCCCTGCTGGTCTACGGCTATGGCTCCTACGGCGCCAGCATGGACCCGGACTTCAGCAGCTCACGCCTGAGCCTGCTGGACCGGGGCTTCGTCTACGCCATCGCCCATATCCGGGGTGGCGAGGAGCTGGGCCGCACCTGGTATGAAGAGGGCAAGCTGCTCAAGAAGCAGAACACCTTCAACGACTTCATCGACGTGACCGAGGCGTTGGTGGCGCAAGGCTACGGCGCCAGGGATCAGGTCTATGCCATGGGAGGCAGCGCCGGCGGCCTGCTGATGGGGGCCGTCATCAACCAGGCGCCCCAGCTCTATCGCGGCGTGGTGGCCCAGGTGCCCTTCGTCGACGTGGTCACCACCATGCTGGACGAGTCCATTCCCCTCACCACAGGGGAGTATGACGAGTGGGGCAACCCGAACAAGAAGCGCTACTACGACTACATGAAGGCCTACAGCCCCTACGATCAGGTCAAGGCCCAGGCCTACCCGAATCTGCTGGTGACCACGGGGCTGCACGACTCCCAGGTGCAGTACTGGGAGCCGGCCAAGTGGGTGGCCAAGCTGCGTGAGCTGAAGACGGACGACAACCAGTTGCTGCTCAGCACCGACATGGAGGCCGGTCACGGCGGCAAGTCGGGCCGTTTCAAGGCCTATGAGGACATCGCCCTGGAGTTCGCCTTCATTCTGGAGCTGGCCGGCAGCAAGGCGTGATGGCCGGGCCCAAATGAAATCAGCTTGTTACCAAACCCCGTTCCGGCAGCCCCGGATCGGGGTTTTTGCATCTTGGCGACAAAAGCGTCATTAACGTCGTGTTTATGCTGTTCAGTATGCATTTCGCAATATAACGGACCAGGTTTCTAATCCTTGCCAGTCAAGGGTTGCGAAAGAATCTGGGCGTGCTTTTTATTGCTTCCCTTTGATAGTTCATGTAATTAATCTGCCCTTGAGAAATGAATGATCCGCTTCAAACTTCTCGCTATTTAAATCCGCCATTTTGCTGTTTTGTTTGATTTATGTTGGTGTTATGTGCTTAATCGGAGCGTTAATGCTTTTGAACTGACCCGTTTCTGGTCAGATCACCTCCGATCGGCATGACGCTGATTATCTCACCGCAGGATGATGGTGGCTTTTGGAAGGGCGCGTGCCGCTCGACCATTTCCTCGTACGAGGTCGTATAGGCGAACCCCGTCTTGGTGCGGGTCTGTCTCATATTCTCCCGGGAAACGGGTGAAATAAATCAATGAAAAGGATGAAGAACATGAAAGGATTATCCTTGGCGTGCGCCTTGTCGGCGGCTCTGGTCGGTGTGTCGTTTGGTGGTCCGGTGCAAGCGCAGGAGCGCTTCGTGACCATAGGCACCGGCGGTCAGACCGGCGTCTACTACGTGGCGGGCCAGTCCATCTGCCGCTTCCTCAACCGCGGCGCCGCCGATCACCAGATCAAGTGCAACGCCCCGGCCAGTGGCGGTGGTGTTGCCAACGTCAACGGCATCCGCTCCGGAGAATTCAACTTCGGCATCATGCAGTCCGACCACCAGTACAAGGCGATGAAGGGCGTCGAGCCGTTCAAGGCCGAAGGTCCGATGGATGACATCCGCGCCGTCTTCTCCCTGCAGAGCGAAGTGTTCACCATCCTGGCCCGCAAGGACGCCAAGATTGCCAGCTTCGACGACCTGAAGGGCAAGCGCGTCAACATCGGCAACCCGGGTTCCGGTCAGCGTGACACCTTTGAAGAGATCATGACCGTGAAGGGCTGGGACAAGTCCGTGTTCAGCCTGGTCTCCGAGCTCAAACCCGCCGAGCAGGCCTCTGCCCTGGGTGACAACAACATCGACGCCATGAGCTACTTCGTCGGCCACCCGAACGGTGCCATCCAGGAAGCCTCCACCACCACCGACACCGTGCTGGTGCCGGTGACCGGCCCCGAGATCGACAAGCTGCTGGCCGAGAAGAGCTACTACAGCAAGGCCGAGATCCCGGGTGGCCTGTACAAGGGCAGCCCGACCCCGACCCCGTCCATCGGTGGCAAGGCTGTGCTCTCCACCAGTGCCAAGGCCGATCCGGAAGTGGTCTACCAGCTGGTCAAGTCCGTGTTCGACAACCTGGATCGCTTCAAGCGCCTGCACCCGGCCTTCGCCGACCTGAAGGAAGCCGACATGATCAAGGTGGGTCTCTCCGCCCCGCTGCATGAAGGCGCGGTGCGCTACTACAAGGAACGTGGCTGGATGTAATCCGGTTGCGGTTTCGGATGTGCCCCAGACTCGCTCCTCCCTCGGGGGGGCGAGTCTCATTTATTGCAGTACCAACAGAGCCACACTATGCAGCAAACACAACAACAAGAGGCGCTCTCGGCCGAGGAGCTGATCGCCCAGGATGTGGGAGCCCGCCTGCCGGTGGGCACCATGAGCTGGATCATCGCGGGTCTTGCGCTGATCTGGTCCCTGTTCCAGCTCTGGATCGCTTCGCCGCTGCCGTTCTCTCTCGGCATCGGTGTTCTCAACGACACTGAAACACGCTCGATTCACCTGGCTTTCGCCATCCTGCTCGCCTATCTGGTGTTCCCGGCCATGCGCAGCTCGCCGCGCGACCGCGTGCCGCTCGGTGACATCGCCCTCGGCCTCATCGGCGCCGCCGTCGCCAGCTACCTGTTCATCATGTATGAGCAGCTGGCCCAGCGCCCCGGCAACCTGACCACCATGGACTTCGTGGTCGCCTGTATCGGCATTCCGCTGCTGCTGGAAGCCGCCCGCCGTGCCCTCGGCCCGGCCCTGGCGGTGATCGCCATCGTCTTCCTGGCCTACAGCCTGGCCGGTCCCTGGATGCCCTCCCTGCTGGCGCACCGCGGGGTGAGCCTGCACGCGCTGGCCAACCACCAGTGGATCACCACCGAAGGGGTGTTCGGCATCGCCCTCGGGGTCTCCACCAGCTTCGTCTTCCTGTTCGTGCTGTTTGGCGCCCTGCTCGAGCGCGCCGGTGCGGGCCACTACTTCATCCAGCTCGCCTTCAGCCTGCTCGGCCACCTGCGCGGCGGCCCGGCCAAGGCGGCCGTGGTCGCCTCGGCCCTGACCGGCGTCATCTCCGGCTCCTCCATCGCCAACGTGGTGACCACGGGCACCTTCACCATCCCCATGATGAAACGGGTCGGTTTCTCCAAGGAGAAGGCCGGCGCGGTGGAAGTGGCCTCTTCGGTCAACGGCCAGATCATGCCGCCGGTCATGGGGGCTGCGGCCTTCCTGATGGTGGAGTACGTGGGCATCCCCTATGTGGAGATCATCAAGCATGCCTTCCTGCCGGCGGCCATCTCCTACATCGCCCTGCTCTACATCGTGCACCTCGAGGCGCTCAAGCTCGGGATGCAGCCCATCGGCAACCGTCAGCCGCGCCCCTGGCTGCGTCGCCTGACCGGCTTCGCCTTCGGTGCCGCCCTCATCAGCGGCCTCTCCATGGCGGTCTACTACGGTCTGGGCTGGCTCAAGCCGGTACTGGGTGACTATGCCCTGCCGGGGATCAGCGTGCTGCTGGCCGTCGCCTATCTCGGACTGCTGAAGATCGCCGCGAGCAACGCACCGCTGCCGGCGGAAGACCCGGACAAGCCACTGGACGAGCTGCCCGAGACCCGCGCCGTGCTGCTCTCCGGCCTGCACTTCCTGCTGCCCGTGGTGGTGCTGGTGTGGTGTCTGATGGTGGAGCGCCTCTCCCCCGGGCTGTCGGCCTTCTGGGGGTCGGTGATGCTCATCATCATCCTGCTGACCCAGCGACCGCTGCTGAACTGGCTGCGCACCGACGGCAAGCATGACTACGGCTCCTTCACCGATGGCGTGGTGGACCTGCGCGAGGGGCTGATTGCCGGTGCCCGCAACATGATCGGCATCGGCATTGCCACCGCTACTGCCGGCATCATCGTCGGGGCCGTCTCCCAGACCGGCGTCGGCCTGGTGCTGGCGGATCTGGTGGAGTTCCTCTCCATGGGCAACCTGCTGCTCATGCTGATCCTCACCGCCCTGCTGAGCCTCATCCTCGGCATGGGGCTGCCGACCACTGCCAACTACATAGTGGTATCGAGCCTGCTGGCGCCGGTGATCGTCACCCTGGGTCAGCAGAACGGCCTCATCGTGCCGCTCATCGCGGTGCACCTGTTCGTCTTCTACTTCGGCATCATGGCGGACGTGACCCCGCCGGTGGGGCTGGCCTCGTTCGCCGCGGCCGCCGTCTCCAAGGGCGACCCCATCAAGACCGGGATCACGGCGTTCTACTACAGCCTGCGTACCGCGGCGCTGCCGTTCCTGTTCATCTTCAACACCGATCTGCTGCTCATCAACGTGGACTTCGCCCACGGCGTACTGATCTTCTTCGTGGCCACCATCGCCATGCTGATCTTCGCTGCCGCCACCCAGGGCTTCTTCCTGGTGAAGAGCCGCTGGTACGAGAGCGTGCTGCTGCTGCTGGTGGCCTTCACCCTGTTCCGTCCTGGCTTCTGGATGGATCTGCTGCACGACCCATATCGCGACACCGCCCCGGCCGAGCTGGTCCAGACCATGGGGCAGGTGGAGGCCGAGAGCACCCTGCGCCTGCGCATGGAAGGGGAAGATGCGGTGGGCAAGTTGCGCCGCTTCACCGTGCTGCTGCCGGTGCCGGATGGCGCGAGCGGTGAGGATCGTCTGGCCAAGCTGGGGATCCAGACCTATGAGCAGGACGGCAAGATCCTGATCGACACCGTCACCTTCGGCAGCCAGGCGGCCGATCTGGGGCTGGAGATGGATCAGCAGATCCTGAGCGTCAAGGCGCCCACCGAGCGCTGGCCCAAGGAGCTGATGTGGCTGCCGGGCTTCCTGCTGTTCGGGGCCGTGGTCTGGCTGCAACGCCGCCGGGTCGCTCGGCCCTGATCATCACCCAATAAAAAACGGCGCCTTCGGGCGCCGTTTTTTTATGCTGGGCCGTGATGCCGGCCGCTTCGGGCCATCAGTCCAGGGCATCAGTTGGACTGGGTCTGCTTCTGTTTTTGCAGTTGGTCGAGGGTCTGCTGCTCCTGCGGGCTGAGGCCAAGCTGCTCGCAGGCCTGTTCAAAGCTGATGCCAAGATGGCACATCATGATGTCGATAGCGGGCAGGTAGTTGGTCATAGCGTCTTCCATGGTGATCCTCCAGAGCTGTCTCTTATGCCCGAGGGCGGGGATGGGGGCAATTAGACTTTAGGTGTAGGGTGCCATCTGCTTCAGCCTCTGCCACTGGCCGGGGGAATTTGCTACTCTTGCGGGCACTAAAGAGGTTGCCGCCCCAGGGCGAGCAGCCGGTGAGGAGCAGGGCATGTTATTGAGTTTCTTGATCATCGCATCGGGCTGGTGGCACATCCGCGCGGCTTACGGCTCAGACTCCCGTCAGTTCTACATCAGCAAACCCCTGACCATGCTGTTCATCATCGCCCTGGCGTTTGGCTACCAGAGCGACGATCACAACGGCTCCCACGCCTGGATCCTGCTCGGTCTCTGCCTGTCGCTGGCGGGGGACGTGCTGCTGATGCTGCCACGGGATCGCTTCATCCAGGGGCTGGCGGCATTTTTTGTCGCTCACCTCTGCTACATCGTCGGTTTCGCCCAGGGGCCCCTGGTGCTCAAGCTGGTGGACGGCCTGCTGCTGTTGCTGGTGGCCGGCATGGTGTTCGGGCTCCTGTGGGGCCAGCTCGGCGAGATGAGGATCCCCGTCTTCTGCTACATGCTGGTAATCATCGCCATGGCCTGGGTGGCTGCCGGTGCCTGGCATGCCTCTCTCACTGCCGGCAGCGCCGCCGCCCTGGTGGGGGCGCTGATGTTCCTCTTCTCCGACAGCATGCTGGCGCTGGACAGATTCCGCCGCCCCTTCCCCCATGCCACGGCCTGGATCATGAGCAGCTACTTCGCGGCCCAGTTCCTGATCGCCGCCTCCCTGGCGGGCTGACTGGCGGGCAGCCATGAAAAACGGGCCTTCTGGCCCGTTTTGCTATGTGATCCCCACCTTTCACGCCTCGACCGGTTCTGCGTCAGGGTCCCTCGGGGCCGGCTGCTTGAGCAGCAGCATCAGGGCGCTGGCGACGAGCAGGAAGATACCCATCACGTAGAACACCTGGTTGTAGGCCATGATGGCCGCCTCGCGGCTGATGGTGTTCGACAGCATGGCCCGGGCCTGCAACTGGGCCTGCTCCGGCCCGGCTCCCTGGGCCATCATGTTCTGGGCCAGCTGCATCAGATAGGCCTGCCCCTCGATGCTGGTGGCGGCCAGGGTGCTGCCGATCTGGCTGACATGAGTCCGGGTGTCGTTGTCGATCAGGGTGGCGATGATGGCGATGCCGAAGGCGCCCCCCAGGTTGCGCAGTACGTTGAGCAGGGTCGAGGAAGAGGGGATCTCGTCCGGCGTCAGGCTGGCGGTCGCCACCAGGGAGAGGGGCACCATGATGAAGGGCTGCCCCAGGGCCCGCACGATGAGGGACTGGATCAGCTGGGGCCCGGCGTAGTCGGCATTCATGTTCACGTTCATGAAGCAGCTGATGGCGAAGACCAGAAAGCCGAAGCTCACCAGATAGCGCGGATCTATCTTGTGGGTCAGCTTGGGCACCAGGGGGAGCACCAGCAACTGGGGCAACCCCATCCACATCAGCACTTCACCGATTTCCAGGGCGTTGTAGTTGTGGATCTGGGTCATGTAGAGGGGCAGCACATAGATGGAGCCCATCAACCCCATGCCTAGCACCAGGTAGGCGAAGCAGGCCAGGGCGAAGCGCGGGTTGTGCAGCAGCCGCAGGTTGACCAGGGGGTGGCGGCGCAGCAACTGGCTGATGACGAAGAACACCAGGGCCACCACCGAGATGACGGTGAGCCGCACGATGAAGCTCGAGCCGAACCAGTCCTCCCGGTTGCCCTCTTCCAGCACCACCTCCAGGAGTCCGAGCCCCACCGCCATGGTGAGGATACCGATGAGATCCACCCGCTTGATCACCTCCCAGTCCACGGGCTTCCTGTCCAGTCCGTGGGCCAGCATGGCCATCACCAGCAGGCCGGGCGGCACGTTCAGATAGAAGATGTAGTGCCAGGACATCTGCTCCGTCAGCCAGCCCCCCAGGGTCGGACCGATGGCGGGGGCGAAGGTGGCGCACAGGCCGAATAGCGCCATGCCGGTGGCTCGCTTGTGCAGCGGCAGCAGGCTGACGATGAGGGAGAAGGCCATGGGGATCAGGGCCCCGCCGGTAAAGCCCTGCAGCGCCCGAAAGACGATCATGCTGGTGAGGTTCCAGCTGAACGAGCAGAGCACGGAGGCGACGATGAAGGCGCCCGTGGTCCACAGCAGGTAGCGCTGCACGCTCAGTCCCCGGCTCAGCCAGCCGCTCAGCGGAATGGCGATCATCTCCGCCACCAGATAGGAGGTGGAGATCCAGGAGCTCTCGCTCAGGGTGGCCGAGAGCGCCCCCTGAATGTCTTTCAGGGAGGCGTTGGTGATCTGGATGTCGAGGATGGCCATGAAGGCGCCGATGAGGCCCCCCATGACCGCGATCCAGTTGCGGCGTGGTATGGCGTCCATCAGTGGGCGGCCACCACGGGATCAGGGGTGCGGGTGTCGACGATCACCTCGGTGGAGAGGCCGGGCAGCAGCTTGCCCGCCAGGGCGCCCGGATCCGGGATGCGGATCTTGACCGGTACCCGCTGCACGATTTTGGTGAAGTTGCCGGTGGCGTTTTCCGGCGGCAGCAGGGCGAACTTGGCGCCGGTGGCCGGAGAGAGGCTGTCGATGATCCCCTCGACCGGTTGATCCGGATAGGTATCCAGGATCACCTCCACCTTCTGGCCCGGCTGCATGTGCTGCAACTGGGTCTCCTTGAAGTTGGCCTCGACCCACACCTGGCTCAGGGGCACCAGGCTGGCCACCTGCATACCGGACTGGACGTAGAGCCCTTCCCGGAGGCTGCGTTTGCCGATGATGCCATCAGCGGGGGCTCGCAGCTCGGTGTAGCCGAGTTCCAGCCTGGCCTGTTCAAGCTGGGCTTCGCTCAATGCCAGCCTGGCCTGGTTCTGCTTGGCTTCGGCATCCAGCACCAGCAGCCGCTCGCGGGCGGCCTGCAGGGCGGCTTTGGCCTCCAGTGCCTGGGCCTGGTTGACCTGCAAGCCGGCGCGCACCTCGTCCAGGCTGTCCTGGGAGCTGTAGTGACGCTCATTGAGCTGGCTGACCCGGCGCACCTGCTGCTGGGCCCGGACCTGTTCGGCATTGGCCGAGCTGACTTTTGCCTCGGCCTGGCGGATGAGGCTCAACTGCTGGATACGGGTGGCGGCGAGGTTATCCGCCGTCGCCTGGTTGAGGTGCAGATCGGCCTCGGCCTCCGCCACCTTGGTCCTGTATTCGCGGTCGTCGAGCCGGGCGATGAGCTGGCCGGCCTTCACCGCCTGGTTGTCGGTCACCAGTACTTCGCTGATGTAGCCGGAGAGCTTGGAACCGATGCCGGTCACCTCGCTTTGCAGGTAGGCGTTGTCGGTGCTCTCGAAGTAGCGGCCATGCAGATACCAGTAACCGGCAAACAGCAGGCCGAGCAGGGCCAGCACCAGGGCGGCCAGCAGGGGGATCTTCTTGTGTTGACTCATGATATTGGTTTTCCTGAACTGTGGCGGGCAGGCTAACATCGTGCAACTGTTTCGATTAGTATCCATTCATGAGATATACAGTTTCACTGGTGAAACAATGGACCTGAATGCTGCCTTAATCCTCGTTCGTATCGTCGACAAGGGCTCCTTTACCGCCGCTGCCCAGGAGCTGGGCATGACCAAGGCGACGGTGAGCCGCCGCATCGCCGAGCTGGAGCAGCGTCTCGGCGCACGGCTGCTCTATCGCTCCACCCGGCAGCTCACCCTGACGGAAGCCGGTGAACAATATTATCTACGCTGCAGCAAGGCGGTGGAGGAGCTGGCCCAGGCCGAGCTGATGCTCAGTGCCAGCCAGCAGGAGGTGACGGGGACCCTCAAGCTGGCGGTGCCCATCGAGACGGGACAGCTGGTGGTGGGCAGGCTGGTGGCGAACTTCCTGCAAGCCTATCCGGGCATGAAGGTGGAGCTGGAGCTGACCAACCGCATCGTGGATCCCATCAGCGAGGGGCTGGATGCCATCGTGCGGGTCGGCGACATGAGCGACTCCAACCTGGCGGCGCGGCGTCTCTGGAGCACCGAGCGGCTGCTGTGCGCCAGCCCGGACTATCTGGCGCGCCACCCGGTGATCCAGAGGCCCGCCGATCTGGTGCATCACGAGCGGATCGCGGTCAGCACGGGGTTCCTCGCCTCGCACTGGTGTTTCGAGCTGGATGATCGCGAAGTGCTGGTGGATCCCCCGTCCCGCTTCCAGGTCAACAACATCACCTGTGCCAGGGAGGCGGCGAAGGCGGGGCTGGGGCTGGCTTCCCTGCCTGCCATGCTGTGCCATGATGAGCTGGCGAACGGGACGCTGGTCTCCTTGCTGCCGGAGTGGCAGCAACCCAGGGTACCCATCTACCTGCTGTTTCCTGAGCGGCGCCTGATGCCGCGCAAGCTGAGGGCATTCATCGATTTTCTGGTGGCCAACGGCCCGGCTTACGGTATCGACAAGCTGCTGTAAGGGTTTCGAGGACAACGTATGGAGCGGTGGATGAATCTGTATCGGGCATCTCGCTCCCGGAAGATGCTCGCCCTGGAATAATGATGGTAGTGCTGGTGATGACGGCACTGGCAAGGGTTTCGAGGACAACGTATGGATCGGTGGATGAATCTGTATCGGGCATCTCGCTCCCGGAAGATGCTCGCCCTGGAATGATGGTAGTGCTGGTGATGACGGCACTGGCAAGGGTTTCGAGGACAACGTATGGATCAGTGGATTAACTTGTATCGCGCCTCTCACTCCCTGGAGGCGCATGCCCTGAAAGGGGCCTTGGAGGTAGAGGGAGTCAGGGTGCGCCTCAGCGGCGAAGGGCTCTCCGGCGCGCTCGGGGAGCTGCCGGTGGATCTGCTGCAAGTGACCCTGATGGTGAACGAGCGGGATCGTCAGCGGGCGGGCCGGATCATCGAGCGCTACCAGCAGCGCCAGGGCAACGGCTGGCTGTGCGGCCAGTGCGGGGAGGAGAACGGCGCCAACTTCGATATCTGCTGGCGCTGCCATCACGATCCCCAGGATCATTGAACGCCCCTCGCGCCCTCAGCGCAGGGTGAAGTCGATGTCATCCCCCGCATGGGCATCGTGGTAGGTGGCGAGATCCAGCTCCTTCTCGCTGCGGGCGATGAGCACGGAGACCAGGATGTCGCCGGAGACGTTGACCGTGGTGCGCGCCATGTCGAGGATCCGGTCTATGCCGGCGATGAGCGCCACCCCTTCCAGAGGCAGTCCCACGGCAGTGAGGGTCAGGGTCAGCAACATCAGCCCGGTACCGGGTGTGCCCGCCGTGCCGATGCTGGCCAGCGTGACGATGCTGATGATGGTCAGGTAGTCCACCAGATGCAGATCCACCCCGAAGGCCTGGGCCACGAACAGGGCGGTGACCCCCTGATAGAGGGCGGTGCCATCCATGTTGATGGTGGCGCCGATGGGCAGCACCTTGGCGGTGATGGCGGGGGAGACCCCGAGCCTGCGTTCGGCGCAGGCCAGGCTGATGGGCAGGGTACTGCTGCTTGAACTGCTGGTGAAGGCCACCGCCTGGGCATCGACGATGCTCTTGAAGTAGTGCAACGGGTTGAGGCGCGCCATCAGGAGCAGCAGGCTGCTGTAGACGCCGAGCACGTGGAGCAGGCAGCCGAGGTAGACGGCGCCGATCACCTTGAGCAGCGGCAACAGCAGGCTGACGCCGTACTTGCCGGTCATCCAGGCCATCAGGGCGCAGACGCCATAGGGGGCCAGGGCCATCACCATCTGGGTCAGCTTGAACATTCCCTCCGCCAGAGAGGTAAAGAACAGGATGGCGGGGCGGCCGCGTCGCCCGGTGGCGTTGAGGGCGAGAGCGAGGGCCACGGCGAACACGATCACCTGCAATATCTTGCCATCGCCCATGGCCTGCACCGGGTTGCGCGGCACCAGGTGGCTCAGCACGCTGGCCAGGGTAGGTTGCTGCGCCATGGCGCCCCGTTCATAAGGACCCATATTGGCGCCCATGCCCGGCTCCAGCAGCCAGCCCATCATCAGGCCGATGCAGATGGCGACGGCGGTGGAGCAGAGATAGAAGCCGATGGCCTTGCCGGCGATGCGGTCGAGCCGCTTGCCCTTGAGCAGGGCGGTGAGGCCTGCCAGGACGGAACAGAAGATGAGGGGCACCATCAGCATCTGGATGGTGTTGACGAACAGGACGCCGATGGGCTTGAGCAGCAGGGCCTGCTCGCTGAAGCAGAGTCCCAGACCTATCCCGGTCAGCATGCCGAGCAGAGTCTTCAACCAGAGCGGGCGACGGGTCCAGATCCGCCAGGGTTTGAAGACCAATCCATGGAACAGCATGACGCCAATGTCCTTATTTTCTGTCTGCGGTGGCAAAAAGGGGCGACAGTGTAGCCATCCCCCCGTCAGGTTGCCACATTATCGACAAAGCGGCGCTCACGACCAGCCCGCTGGCGTTAAAAAAGGCGTTTTGTTGGCCTATATCAAAAACCCTCTCCGGGCTTCGGGCTTTAATTGTCATCTGACATGATTATTAAAGAGGTTCGAGATGTCCCAATCGATACACGGTCACGAAGTGATGGAGATGATGCTGGAGCAGGAGAGTCCGTTTACCCGGGCCAGCCTCAGGGCGGCGATCGCCTCGCGCTTCGGTGCCGAGGCCCGGTTCCACACCTGCAGCGCCAGCGAGATGGACGCTGACGCCCTGATCGACTTCCTGGCCAGGCGCGGCAAGTTCATCGACTCGGAGTCAGGGTTCCAGACCCGCGCCGACAAGATCTGCAACCACGGATGATCGCCAGCGGCGAGCGCGGTGGGGCGCTCGCCGAATCCCCCCACCTTTGTTATATTTCGCCCTCCTTCCCCTCTTGTTGAAAGGTTCTGCCCGGGCGCTCTATGGACACATTCTCCGCTGCCGTCATGCTGTTTCTGATCATGGATCCGCTGGGCAACCTGCCGGTCTTCCTCTCCATCCTGCGCCATGTCGACCCCAAGCGTCGACGCAAGGTGATGCTGCGGGAGCTGTTGTTTTCACTGGTGATCATGATGGGCTTCCTGTTCGCCGGTCAGCAGATCCTGAGCTTCCTCAACCTGCGTCAGGAGGCGGTCAGCATCGCGGGGGGCATCATCCTCTTCCTCATCGCCATCAAGATGATCTTCCCGAGCCCCGGTGGCGTGACCGGGCTGGCGGCGGGGGAGGAGCCCTTCCTGGTGCCCATGGCAATCCCCATGATTGCGGGCCCCTCCATCCTGGCTTCCCTGCTGCTTCTGGCCAACCAGGAGCCGACCCGGATGGTGGACTGGTCATTGGCCCTGCTGATGGCCTGGGGGGCCAGCGCCGTGATCCTGATGTTCTACGAGCTGTTCAACAAGCTGCTGGGTGAGCGAGGACTCACCGCGGTGGAGCGGTTGATGGGCATGCTGCTGGTGATGATCTCGGTGCAGATGCTGCTGGACGGGGTGCACCATTATCTGGCGGTGACGGGTCAGAACTGACGGGGCGAATGCTGATGTCAACGTGAAACGGGGCTTCTTGAGCCCCGTTTTTTTTGCGCGTCAGGCGGCAGCGGCCGGGCCATCCGCCGAGGTTTCCAGCTTGCCCATGATGAGGGCGAGCAGGGTCTCCCGCAGCCAGCGATGGCCCGGATCCTCCTCGTGGCGCTGATGCCAGATGAGCAGGTGGGAGATGCTGTCCAGGGCGATGGGCAGCGGCAGCGGCACCAGGGGATAGACCTGGGTGGCGTGGCGGGCGTAGAGGCGGGAGAGGGTCACTATCATGTCCGAGTGCATGCCCATGCGCAGGGCCGCCTCGAAGGAGGGGACGGTCGCCTCGATCCGGCGATAGAGATCCTGCTCCGCCAGCTTGTGATCCAGCATCCAGCGATCCCGCCCTTCGCAGTAGGTCTGCACATGGGGGTAGGCGAGGTAACGGGTGAGATCCCACTCGGGCTCCTGCAAGGCAGGGTGATCCCGCTGTACCAGGCAGGTGAGATCGTCGATGGTGAGCAACCGCTGACAGATGGCGTTGGGCAGGGTGTCGAGGCGAAAATCCGAATTGATGCAGTTCTCCCGCACCGTGAAGGCGATATCCACCTGGCCCTGGCTCATCTCGGTCAGGCTGTGTTCGGTCCACTCCTCGTAGCGCAGGCGGATGCCAGGGGCCTGACGCTTCAGTTCGCTCAGGTAGAGGGGGGCAAACAGGGTGAAGGCGCTGTCCATGCTGGCGATGACGAACTCCCGCTCCGTGCTGGCGGGATCGAAGTCCGGCGGCTGGATCAGGTTGTCCAGGGAGAGCAGTATGGGCTGCAGTTGCTGCTGGAGATCCAGGGCGCGGGGAGTGGGATCCATCCCGTAGGCCGAGCGCACGAACAGGGGATCGTCAAAGGTCTCCCGCAACCGTCCAAGGGCCTTGCTGACGGCGGACTGGCTCAGGTGCAAACGGCGTGCAGCCCGGCTGCCGTTGCGCTCTTCCAGCAAGACTTGCAGGATTATCAACAAATTAAGGTCTATGCGTGCAAGCTGTTCCAGCAACATGATATGAATCCTCTTCAATTCCTAGATGAATATATACCATTTGTTTTCATATCTTGGCGATCCTATGCTCGACGGGTCTCTCGCCCTGGTGGCGGCTGGTACAGGATGTAGCGGTTGAGGGGACAAGTAGCACCGACTCATACGGCGGCCCATGGTCGCCGTATTTTTTTGCGCCTCGTCGCCGTTCTTGCGCGATTTTTTCGCCAACTTGCACCTGCCTTGATTTTGCCCAACAATCGATACGCTTTCTTTTGATACAACCTCCAGGTATCTAACAGTCAGGAGTCTCCCTATGGGACTGGGTGGCATTCATATCTGGCATCTGCTGATCCTGCTCGTGGTCGTCGTCGTGGTGTTTGGCAGCAAACGCCTGGCTGGCGCCGGTGAGGATCTGGGCACTGCCATCAGGGATTTTCGCAACGCCTTGCGCGACGATGACAATATCCGGAATAAGTAGGAGTGAACGTATGTCTGTAGACGAGAAAGTGGAACTGAACGAGACCTGTGACAGTTGCGGCTGTTTCGCCGAAATTGGCACCATCATCGGCGAAGGTGACGACGTCATGGAGCTGGTGATCGAGGCCGCTGCAGAAGCCGACGCCCGCGAGAAATTTGCGGCTTACGAGGCGCTGGCCAAGCAGGTTACTGCCGAAGCCAAAAGCAGCAGCGAGCTGAGCCGAGGCCCTGATGGCGTGATCCTGAAGGCCCGCCTGCAATTCACCTGTACCGCCGAGAAGCTGATCTTCGAGATGCGCGCCCGCTCCCTCTGAGATCGTGATGACACGGCAGGCTTGCCTGCCGTCTTGCTCTGCCCCTCGCTTTTTCCCTCCCTTTGCGTTGTATAGTGAGTTATCCCACGGACTATCCGTTTTCCGTCCGGCATGCGCCGATCGGCAGAAGATCCCGCGACGCCCCATGACTTGGCGCAGGCGCCTTCTCTGACAGACCCGACGGTGCGCACCGGCCCACAGCGAGGTGGTTAAATCATGATGCGGCGATGGATCTGGGCCCTGCTGGCTCTCTGCTCTCTCCCTCTGCTGGCGGCGGATCTCAAGCCGCAGTTGCTGCCCCAGGCCGGTGATCTCGAACACATCCTGCAAAAAAAAGAGCTCAGGGCCCTGGTGGTCTATGAGCGGGGGTTTTTCTTTTTCGACAAGGGAGCCCAGTACGGCATCCTGGTCAATCAGCTTCAGGGATTCGAGCGCTGGTTGAACCAGACCTACCTGGCCAAGGAGAAGCTCAAGCTCAAGATCATTTATATCCCGGTGCGCCAGGACAAGCTGCTGGACTATCTGGCCGAGGGGCGCGGGGATCTGGTGGCCGCCAACCTGACGGTCACCCCCACCCGGCGCGAGCAGGTGACCTTCTCCCAGCCGCTGATCACCCCCATCGAGGAGTGGGTGGTGAGCCAGCGGGAGCTCCCTGCCTTCAATCGCATCACCCAGCTGTCCGGCCGGCGGATCTGGGTGCGAGCCAGCTCCAGTTATTTCGAGAGCCTGCACCAGCTCAACTGGCTGTTTCGGGAGCTGGGGTTGCCCCCGGTCTACATCGAGACGGTTCCCGAATACCTGCAGGATGGGGACCTGCTGGAGATGGTGTCAGCCGGGATCATCCCGCTGACGGTCACCGACAGCTTCAAGGGGCGGATCTGGCTCGACATGATTGGCGGCCTCAAGGCCCACAGGCTGATTCCGCTGCGGGACAAGGGGCGCAGCGCCTGGGCCCTGCGCAACAACAGCCCGGAGCTGCTCAAGGCGGTGAACGCCTACATCTCGGAGTCGAGCAAGCGGACCCTCTACAGTGACATGACATTGCGCCGCCTGCTGGCGCAGAGCGACCGCATGAGCAACATACTGGCGCCGGACCCGCTGGGGCGACTGTCGACCATTCGCAAGGTACTGGAGGCCCAGGCGGACAAGTATCAGCTGGACTGGCTGATGCTGGCCGCGCTGGCTTACAAGGAGTCGGGGCTCAATCCCAATGTCGGCTCTCACCGGGGGGCCGTCGGCATCATGCAACTGCTGCCGAGTACCGGCAAGGAGGTGGGGATCCGAGGCGCCAGACTCACCAGTCTGGAGGGCAATGTGGAGGCGGCCTGTCGCTACATGCGGCTCATCCTGGACACCTACTTCAATGATCCCGGGATGGACAGGCTCAATCGCCATCTGTTCGCCCTGGCCGCCTACAATGCGGGTCCGAACCGGGTCCAGGCATTGCAGGCCAAGGCGGCCGACAAGGGGCTGGATCCGAATGTCTGGTTCGGCAATGTGGAGCAGCTGGTGGCCAACGACGTGGGCCAGGGGCCCATCAACTACGTTGGCACCATCTACAAATACTACGTGGCCTACCGTTTCAGCCTGCCCCAGTTGGAGGGCAAGTCAGAGGCCATCGAGGCGGTGCAGCCCTGAGCCTGTCAATGCTGGCCGGGGAGGGGATCCTCGCGATGCTGCGCAAGGGGTTCCCAGCCCAGATCCCGGTGCTGCTGGTACCAGGGCATCAACAGCCTGGCCGGGGTGGGATCCGGTTGGCTGGCATGAGGTCTCTGACTGAGGGAGGGGTGGTCGCGCAGTTCCATCATCGGCTCCTTGACACTGGGCTATCGGGACGGTTGTCTGGGTTATGCCACCATCAGATGACAGGGAGATGACCCTTGATCCCCGCCGACTTTGCCTTGCTCGCCGATCCCGGTGCAGCCCTCAAGGCCCGATGCCAGTTGATCCGCCAGGCCCGCCACCGGATCCTCGCCCAGTATTACAGCTGGGAAGAGGACGGCAGCGGTAAGCTGCTGCTGGCGGAGCTGGTGCGGGCGGCGCGGCGCGGAGTGGTGGTGCAACTGCTCATCGACGATCTCTACGGCGGGGAAAACCGCTTTCTGGAGGCGATGGCGGCGGAACCGGGCATCGAGGTGCGCCTGTTCAACCCCTTCTGGCTGCGGGGCTGGCGTCCTCTGACCCTGCTGCTGGAAGGGGTGCTGAGCTTTCGCCGCATCAACCACCGGATGCACAACAAGCTGCTGCTGGTGGATGGCAGCCAGGCGGTGATCGGCGGGCGCAACATCGGTGATCGTTACTTCGGGCTGGGGATGCAGCCTCACTTCATCGACCTGGATCTGCTCTGCCGCGGCCCCCTCTGTCAGCAGGCCGAGCAGGGGTTCGCGCTGTTCTGGCACAGTCGCTGGAGCCACCCGGTCCGTCGCCTGTTGAGACGCCCCTTGCTGCCAGCCGAAACCCGGGCCCTGAACGATTTCCTGCTGACCCTGACCGACCCCGCCATGGCGGCCGCCTATGATCTGCCGGCCACTCTGTTTGATGAGTGCCCCGTTCCCCTTTGCTGGCATCCCGGGCGAGGGCAGTGCTGGTTCGATCGCCCCGGCAAGGGGCTGGTCGCCCGGCCGACCACGGCGCCCCTGCTGGGACGCATGCTGGCGAGCAATCAGGGGGCCCTGAGGTTGGTGAGCCCTTACCTGATCCTGACACGGGGGCTGCGTCGCCGGCTCAAGGGGCAGCGACGGCAGGGGGTCGACATCGAGATCCTGACCAACTCCCTGGCCAGCACGGACGTGCCCCTGGTCTATGGCGCCTATCGACGTCACCGCCCCTGGCTCGAGCGTCAGGGGGTCACCCTGTTCGAGCTGACGACGGAGGCGTTCAGTCTGCATGCCAAGCTGATCCTGATGGGGAAGGAGGAGGCGCTGCTCGGCAGTTTCAACCTGGATCCCCGCTCCCTGATGCTCAACACCGAGTTGATGCTGCACCTCCATAGCCCGAGGTTGTGCGACGAGTTGCAGCAACTCATTGATGGCTGGTTGCAGCAGGCCGTGCACCCGGTGGCGGCGTCCCCCTCTGCATGGCGGCGCCTGCTGGCGCAATTGAGCGATTGGTTACCTTTGCATCGTTGGTTGTGAGTGGGATCCGCCTTGTGCGAGATCTCGCAAAGCCTTGTGCGCCTTCGAGGATAACGTTTGCCATCCAAAAACGGGACTGGATTGCATCGTATTGTTTTTAATCGATTTATATTAAGGGCGCCGTAACAATCCAGGCTCCTCGACTGCATAGAGGTGCGTGTAGAACGGTTTTTTATTTTATTTAACTGCGTAGTATCTCGAGTGCAAGGACAAACACGGCGGCTGGTCTGCCGTGTGGGTGACGGCAACAGGGGAAATGGGCCAACCGGATTGCTCCGGCAGGCGAGGCAGATCGGGAGCGGAAACCCGTGATGCCAGACAGACCCCCGTGGTTGCGGTAGCCCAATATGGAACATGCTATTTGCGAGGGGGTGACATGCGAATGTTGCCCCATTTTTTTAGGTTCATCGCGGCTTTCCGGGGAAGGCCGCCTTGATTTTCAGAAAAAAGTATTCTGAGTCCCTAAA
>NZ_JAPCIY010000060.1:0-20748 GCF_027707645.1 Aeromonas sp. QDB30
TGGGCTGCTTGTCATCGGACTCTTTCATGGCTTGCAGCAGCTTGTGCTTGAGCATCCAGGCGGTGTCATATTTGACGTCCAACTGGCGCTTTAGCTCCATCGCTGACAAGCCAGTTTTGGTCTGTGACAGCAGCTGCATCGCCAGAAACCACTTGGTCAGTGGGAGTTTTGTGTTTGCAAAAATCGTGTTTCCAGTCAATGACATCTGGTGACGGCAGTTATTGCATTGCAGCACGCGTGGCCGACTTTTCAGGCGACAGCAGGTCTTGTTGGCGCACTCAGGACAGATGAAACCGTTCGGAAAACGCCAAGCGAGCAGCGCGTTTTCGCACTGCGCTTCAGTGCCATAGTCCTTGAAAAAATCAAACAGGCTGTAGCCTTTCTGGAATTGGACTTTGCTTTTGGCCATGATCTCGCACCTCAGTAACTGTACGTAAGATCAGTATAGCTCGTGGTGACTGCTAATCATGGGTAATCAGGTACATGAAAGCCAGCATCCGGGCCAAGGTGGAGCACCCATTTCGCATCATCAAGCGACAGTTCGGCTTCGTGAAAGCCAGATACAAGGGGTTGCTGAAAAACGATAACCAACTGGCGATGTTATTCACGCTGGCCAACCTGTTTCAGGCGGACCAAATGATACGTCAGTGGGAGAGATCTCACTAAAAACTGGGAATAACGCCTTAAATGGCGAAGAAACGGTCTAAATAGGCTGATTCAAGGCATTTACGGGAGAAAAGATCGGCTCAAACTGAAAAAATGAAATGACTGAGTCAGCCGAGAAGAATTTCCCCGCTTATTCGCACCTTCCCTAGGACACCCATTATTTCGATAGCAGACTTGTTTGGCAAAGTAGATGTTCCCTGTCATCCCGGAATGATTAGACCACTACACTGTCAATCCAAATAGCCCCTCCCTCGTGGGGATGCATTCCCACCTGCCACTGGCCTATAGTGGGTACCTTCACCCCCTTTGCGAGCAGCACCATGTATATCGGCGAATTTGCCCGGCTGGCGGGCACCACCCCAAAGGCGGTCCGTCTCTACGAGCAGCTCGGGCTGCTGCCCAAGCCCAGGCGGCGCGGCAAGTATCGCGTCTACCGGGCCGAGGATCTGGAGTGGGTCGGCTTTATCCGCGAGGCCCAGCGGCTTGGCTGCAAGCTCGGGGAGCTGGTTCCCCTGCTCGCGGGCGTCACCAGCCTCGATCACTTCCCCTGGCAGAAGGTGGAGCAGCTTATCGCGGACAAGCTGGCGCAGATCGAGGCGGAGGTCGCCCGGCTGCAACGCCAGCATCAGGGCTTGAGCCAGTGCGCCACGCTGCTGGCGCAGCACCCCTGCCGCTATGGCGCCCCGGCGCGGCAATCCCCCGACGGGCGGGATCATCCCGCCGCCGCGGATCGGGGGCAAAAGGTGGCTTGACTCTGTCCCATGGGACAAGGGGTGTAATGGGGGCTCACTTCAAGGAGCCATACCATGACCCCCAACCTGCTTGTTCTCAACGGCAACCCCAAACCCGACAGCCTCTGCCACGCCCTCGCCCGGGAGTATGCCCGCAGCGCCGAGCAAAGGGGCGCGCGCGTCACCCTGCATCACGTGGGGGAGCTCGCCTTCGCGCCGGATCTTCACCATGGCTATGACGAGGTGCAGCCCCTCGAGTCCGATCTGCAGGCGGTGCAGCAGAGCCTGACGCAAGCCCACCATCTGGTGATCGTCGCCCCCGTCTGGTGGGGCCACCTGCCAGCCCGGCTCAAGGGGCTGCTGGATCGCACCCTGCTGCCGGGTTTCGCCTTTCGCTACCAGCCGGGGAAGGCCCACCCGGAGCAATTGCTCGCCGGCAAGACGGCGCGCCTGCTGCTCACCATGGACAGCCCCCCCTGGTATTACCGCTGGTGGCAGGGTGCCCCCCTGGAGCGCACCCTGGACAAGCCGGTGCTCGGGCTCTGTGGCATCCGGCTGACCCACCGCCAGCATCTGGGGCCCGTCCACACCTCGGATGAGGGGGCCCGCCAGCGCTGGCTCGGCCAGGCCGGGGCAGCCGCCCGCCAGGATGTGCGGCGGCTGGGCAGGCGCCCCGCCTAATCCCTGCCATGGGCATGTTTTGCCCATTAAAAAGCCCCGCAGTTGCGGGGCTTTTGTCGTCGAGGCGGGGGTTATTTTGCCGCAATGGCGTCGGCCATGGGGCTCTGGAACTCCTGCTCGGCTTCTGCGAAGCGATCCTGCATGGCCTTGGAGGGGGCCTTGTCCAACAGGCTGAACAGCACGATAGCCAGGGTAGCAAACAGGAAGCCCGGGATGATTTCGTACAGACCCAGCCAGCCGAACTGCTTCCAGATGATGACGGTCAGGGCACCGGTCAGCATGCCCGCCAGGGCGCCGTTGCGGGTCATGCGGGACCAGAGCACGGAGAGCAGCACCACGGGGCCGAAGGCGGCACCGAAACCGGCCCAGGCGTAGCTCACCAGCCCCAGCACTCGGTTCTCCGGGTTCACGGCCACGGCGATGGCGATGAGGGATATGAGCAGCACCATGGCGCGGCCGACCCACACCAGCTCTTTCTGGGAGGCGTTCTTGCGCAGGAAGGGCTTGTAGAGATCCTCGGTGATGGCGCTGGAGCAGACCAGCAGCTGGCAACTGAGGGTACTCATGACCGCCGCCAGGATGGCGGAGAGCAGCACGCCGGCAATCCAGGGGTTGAACAGGATCTTGGAGAGCTCGATGAAGACGCGCTCCGGGTTGGTGGTCACGCCACCCGCCTGCTCGGTGAAGGTGGAGAAGTAGGCCAGGCCGAAGAAACCGATGGCCACGGCGCCGCCCAGGCACAGCACCATCCAGGTCATGCTGATGCGACGGGCGCTGGCCATGGAGTGGTGGGAGTCCGCCGCCATGAAGCGCGCCAAGATATGGGGCTGGCCGAAGTAGCCCAGGCCCCAGGCCATCAGGGAGATGATGGCGATGAAGTCCAGGTTCTTGAACATGTCGAGGTTGCTGGCGTTCTGCGCCGCCACCTGCACCATGGCGGTGTCGATGCCGCCCACGGCGATGATGACGAACACCGGGGTCAGGATGAGGGCGAAGATCATCAGGGTCGCCTGCACGGTGTCGGTCCAGCTCACCGCGAGGAAGCCGCCGAAGAAGGTGTAGGTGATGGTGGCTGCGGCGCCGACCCAGAGGGCGGTGTCATAGCTCATGCCGAAGGTGCTCTCGAACAGGCGGGCACCGGCCACCACGCCGGAGGCGCAGTAGATGGTGAAGAACAGCAGGATCACCAGGGCGGAGAGGATGCGCAGCACCCGGCTCTTGTCCTCGAAGCGGTAGGTGAAGTAGTCCGGCAGGGTCAGGGCGTTGCGGTTCTTCTCGGTGTGAACCCGCAGCCGACCGGCCACCCAGCGCCAGTTGAAGTAGGCGCCGATGACGAGGCCGATGGCGATCCAGCTCTCGGAGATGCCGCCGATGAAGACGGCGCCGGGCAGGCCCATCAGGAGCCAGCCACTCATGTCGGAGGCGCCGGCGGAGAGGGCGGTCACCCAGCTCCCCATGCGGCGGCCGCCGAGAATGTAGTCGTCAAAGTTCTGGGTGGCGCGATAGGCGATAAAGCCGATCAACACCATCCCGAGGATGTACACCAGAAAGGTGATGAGCATGGGGGTGCTAGCTGTCATTCAAAACTCCGTTATGTGACGTCTGTGCCCGTTCTTGCGACGGACTCTTCCTTAAAAAAACCGGCCTAGAGTAATCAGCAGATCGCCGGACCACAACCACTTTTAACAAATAAAAAACACACAGAAAACGTTTAACACCTAACCAAGCAACCACTCAATTGCAATAAGGCCGGATTTTATCCCGATCTGCCAAGGGTTTACCCTGATGATCCCCTCCCCCGCGCCATAAAAAAGCCCCGACAGTGGCCGGGGCTCGGAATACCGACGAGCGGGATCAGCGGTTGATGGCGATGGGCATGCCGCTGCGCTGCTCCAGGGCCTGCTTGACCAGCTGGGAGTCGCTGTCCGCGTGGGCGATGAAGCGGGTCACGGCGGTGGACATGGGCAGCGGGGCCGGCAGGCTGGAGTTGAACTCCTCCTGGTTGCGGGAGAGAGGCTGGTGCACTTCCAGGTAGCGGCGGCCATCCGGCTCGACAGAGGCCTTGATGGGCTGGTTCACGAACTGGACGCGGGTACCGACCGGGACCTGCTTGAACAGGTACTCGATGTCGTCGTTGCGCAGACGCACGCAGCCGTGGCTCACCCGCAGGCCGATGCCGAACTGGGCGTTGGTGCCGTGGATGGCGTACATCTTGCCGATGTAGAGCGCGAACAGCCCCATGGGGTTGTCCGGACCGGCCGGCCAGACCGCAGGCAGGGTCTCGCCACGGGCGGCGTACTCGGCGTGCATCTTCGCGGTCGGGGTCCAGGTCGGGCCCGCCTTCTTGCGCTGCACGCTGGTCACCCAGTCTTCCGGGGTGTCGGTGCCGAGCTGGCCGATGCCAATCGGCAGCACTTCCACCACCTTCTTGCCTTTGGGGTAGTAGTAGAGGCGCATCTCGGCGACGTTCAGCACGATGCCTTCACGGGGGGCATCCGGCAGGATCAGCTGATGCGGCACGACCAGCTTCTCGCCCGCCTGCAGCAGCAGGGGGTCTGCCTTGGGGTTGGCTTCCAGCATGTTGGTCAAGCCGAGCTGGAATCTGGCCGCTGCCGCTTCCAGGGGTTGGCCCGCCTCTTCCGGGGACACCACGTAGTCCAGGTTCTCCCCCACCAGGCGGCTGTTGGCTGCGGGCAGGGCATATTCGATGGCGAGGGCGGGCATGGCGGCCAGGATCAGGGAGCAGCACAGTGCGGCCGCCGTGTTGTGGAGGAGCTTCATAACTTTCCTGTGATAAAGGGGGTGGTTCAGCACTCTGGCCAGCGCGGAGGCGACGGGCGCGCCCGGGGCGAAGAGAAGGCCGCCATTTTTCTCCTCTGCCATGCAAATTTCAACCGCCACGTGCTGACGGGTCGGTGATTAAATACGGTGCCGCGCTGCGCCGCGGCACCTTGCCATAAGCGGGATCAGCCGTTTTTCCAACTGTGCATGTCATAACCGGTTGGCGACTGATGCAAACGCAGATGGAATTGCTCAATTATCGCAAATATGTGGTCGAAAATATCAGCCTGTATCCCTTCATACTCGGCCCAGGCGGTGGTCGCCGTGAAGCAGTAGATCTCCAGCGGCAGGCCGTCCGTGGTCGGTGCCAACTGGCGCACCATCAGGGTCATGTCCTTGCGAATACCCGCATGAGCCCGCAGGTAGGCGTCCAGATAGGCGCGCAGGGTGCCGAGGTTGGTGAGGTGGCGACCATTGATGGGGCAGCTGATGGCATCGCTGAGCTGCTGGTTGTAGCTGCTGAGCTCCTGCTCCTTGCGGCTGAGGTAGGGTGCCAGCAACCTGGCCTGCTTGAGCTGCAACTGCTCCTGCGAGGTCAGGAAGCGCACGCTGGTCATGTCAATGTTGACGCTGCGCTTGATGCGGCGCCCGCCGGATTCGGTCATCCCCTGCCAGTTCTTGAAGGAGTCGGAGATGAGGGCATAGGTGGGGATGGTGGTGATGGTCTTGTCCCAGTTCGACACCTTGACCGTGGTGAGGCCGATGTCGGTCACCTCGCCGTCCGCCCCGTACTTGTCCATCTGCAACCAGTCACCGACACTCAGCATGCGGTTGGCGGAGAGCTGGATACCCGCCACCAGGCCGAGGATGGGGTCCTTGAACACCAGCATCAGGACCGCGGTCATGGCCCCCAGGCCGCTGAACAGGAAGAGGGGTGACTTGCCGAGCAGCAGGGCGATCATCAGGATGCCCACCAGGATGCTGGCCACCAGTTTCACCCCCTGGAAGATGCCGCGCAGGGGCAGATCCCGCCCAAGCCGGGTATGACGGCTCAGGGAGAGCAGGCAGTCGAGCAGGGCGAACAGGGCCAGCAGCAGGAACAGCAGGATCCAGAGCTGGGCCAGCAACTCGATAAGCGCCAGGCTCTCGGACGCTTTGGGCAGCCAGATCTCCGCCTGACCGAGCAGTACGGCGCCCTGGAACACGAAGGCGAGCCGGTAGAAGAGGCGTTGCTGCAACTGGGGCGGCAGCCACATCTGCTTGGTCTTGCCAAGCAGCCCCACCAGGCGCACCAGCAGGATGCGGTGCAGCACCAGGTGCAGCACCATGGCGGTCAGCACGATGAACCCCAGGGCGATCACCAGGGCCATCATGGGGGTCACATCGACCCCCAGGCCTGACAACCAGTTGAAAAACATCTCTTTCATCGTTACCTCCGCAATATCACACAGCGGTCAGGGTACGCATCTGGTCCCCCATGTCAAATGACAGGCCGATCACTATTGCCGAAACGACAACGCCCGGCAGGGGCCGGGCGTTGTCATCACCAGAGGGTGCCTTAGCCGACCAGGCTCAGGGCATCACGGGCGATCACCAGCTCTTCGTTGGTGGGCATCACCAGGGCCAGACGGCTGCCTTCGACGGTGATGGGGCCTTCACCGCCCAGTACGGCGGCGTTGTTCGCCTCCTTGTCGATCTTGAAGCCGAGCAGGGCCAGTCGGGCCAGCACCATCTCGCGCACCATGGCGGCGTTCTCGCCGATGCCGCCGGTGAACACCAGGGCGTCAAGGCGACCATCCATGGCGGCAGCATAGGCACCGACGTACTTGGCAACGCGATAGGTGAAGACGTCCAGTGCACGCTTGGCACCGGCGTCGGTGGCGTAGTTGCCGGTGACGTAGCGGCAGTCGCTGCTCTCCTCGGTCATGCCCAGCAGGCCGGATTCGCGGGTCAGCACCTGGTTGATCTTGTCCACGCTGTAACCCAGGTTGTCGTGCATGAAGAAGACGATGGCAGGGTCGATGTCACCGGAGCGGGTGCCCATCGCCAGCCCTTCCAGCGGGGTCAGCCCCATGGAGGTGTCGACGGACTCGCCGTTCTTGATGGCGCAGACGGAGGCACCGTTGCCCAGGTGGCAGTTGATGATGTTGAGCTCATGGAGCGGTTTGCCCAGCGCCTTGGCGGTCTCTTCGGCGATGAAGCGGTGGGAGGTGCCGTGGGCGCCGTAACGACGGATGCCGTTCTCGCGATAGAGCTTGTAGGGCAGCGCGTAGAGGTAGGCTTCCTCTGGCAGGGTCTGGTGGAAGGCGGTGTCGAACACGGCCACGTTCTTGTCGGCCAGGGCCGGGAACACCTTGAGGGCGGCACGGATGCCGATGAGGTGCGCCGGGTTGTGCAGGGGGGCAAACGGAATGGCGGCCTCGATGCCGGCGATCACGCCGTCATCGATGCGCACGGAGCGGGAGAACTGCTCGCCGCCGTGCACGATGCGATGGCCGATGGCGACCAGCTGATCGGCCAGGGCGGGATCCTGGGGCAGGATGTGGCCCACGATGTGGTCGAGGGCTTCCTGGTGCGCGGCACCGGCGCCCAGCATGGCGTCGCCCTTGACCCCGTGGAGTTTCCATTTGATACGTGCGTCATCCAGATTGAAGCATTCGGCCAGGCCGGACAGCATGTCCTCGCCCGTTTCAGCGTCCATTACGGCAAATTTCAGGGAAGAGCTACCGCAGTTAAGGATCAATACCAACTTGCTCATGTTCTACATCTTCCTGTGCTTCGGCTTTACGCCGACAGTGTCGTGTCATCCAGCGATGGATGGGATTCCCCTGCCGGGGGCTTATGGTCGCAGGAGGGTGCGTCCAATTTTTCAAATCGTTGGGCGCAGACCGTTCGTCTGGCGCGCGCGTCGAATCAGCGATTCGCAACGGGCCTCTGTTGGCCCAATCACTCGGGACTCCAGGCCCCGGTTGCCACTCAGGCGCCGGTCAGCAGCGACTGGTGAACCTTGACGACCAGCTTCTTGACCGGACCTGGGGTCGTCAGGGTACAGAGGGGGCGATGCAGTTCTCCCGGCCAGAAGATGGCGAAGTCGCCGGGCTGCAACGCCAGATAACTGGTCTGCTCATCATCGACGAACCAGAGATCGGGGTGAGGATGGTCGGCACCGTCCCGGCTGTAGGCGTGAGGGCCCACGCCGATCCACTCCTCGCCGCGCAGCAGCAGCTGGATGTCCAGATACTGCTCATGAAACTCGCCCCGGCGATCCGCCACCGGCTCTGTCAGATCCTCGCTCACCAGGCAGAACAGCGTGAGGCCGTCGACCTCCTGCTTGCCGAGGGGGGCGTGCAGCCAGCGTTCGACGCTTTGCACCACCTCGGCCACGATACGGTTCAGGGGGGCGGGCAAGGGGGTGCGTTGCAAGGTATCCAGACTGCCGGTGATCATGAGGTTCGCATCCTTAGGTATATCTGTGGTCTATCTTTGTGCACCAATGAAAAAGGACCATTGAAGGTCCTTTTATCGTCTCGTCTGCCATCCGTGCAGACGGGGGCGCTGTCGCTTCCAAGCCGATGGCGCCGAGTCACTGTTGCATACTCGTCCGCCCCTGCCAAGAGATACTCGCCCATTCACCCGATGATCGTACCAGTTGAAACAATATTATTCACTACCCAATCTCCCCCGACTTTGACCAGACGCAAAAACGGGAGCATCTGCTCCCGTTTTTTTTCCATCACCCGCTCAAAGCGGTGCCATTCAAACCTTGCCGGCGTTTTCCACCGGCTTGGCGTACATGGCGCGCCAGATGGCCTTGTGCTCTTGTGGCACCTCGGACTGGCGAGTCAGGAAGGCACTCTGCTCTATGGTGCTGGCCTTGCCTGGCACATCCGCCGCGAGGTAGTTGCCCGGGAAGAGGCGATAGCTGCTCCAGATCGCCTTGTCGATGAGCGCCGCCAGCTCGTCCGGATCGCTGAAGCCCTCGGTGATGGGGGCGCCGAAGGAGACATGTACCCGCCCCTTCTGGCCGACGATGCCCGCGACGATACTCTCGATGTCCTCGAACTCGCCCTTCTCGTAGCTGCCGTTGACCGACTTCTCGTAGAGCTCGCGCGCCTTGGCCTTGTCGGTGGGATCCAGCTCGTAGCTGATGCTCACCGGCACGATGTTGAGGCTGCGCATGTAGTCGACGAACTCGATCTTCTGCTTCTTGCCGTCCACATAGAACATCTTGAGGATGGCCGGATCCGTCTTGTCATCCCCGTCCTTGGCGCGCCCCTCCTTCTGGGCGATCCAGATGGAGTGCCCCTCATGCACCGACTGGCCGATGTAGGCCGACAGCTCGCCGAGGGCCTTCATCATCTCCCGCGGCCCCTTGGCGGAGCGCTTGACGATGAAGCTCTTGTTGAGCTTCATCAGCTCGGTGGCGCAGGGCTTGCGCAGCAGGTTGTCGCCGATGGCGATGCGCACGGTATCGAACCCGTGGGTGTGCAGCCCCCAGTTGACGAACGCCGGATCCATGGCGATGTCCCTGTGGTTGGAGACGAACAGGTAGCCCTGCTCCTTCTTGAGGTGTTCGAGCCCGGAGAAGCTCACTCCCTGGGTGGAGGTGGCGATCATCCGGGTCATGTAGCGGGTCACCCCCATCTGTACCTGATGGATGGTGCTGACCTTGGCCCACTTGTGGCGCAGGAACTGGCGGATCAGCGGGCGAATGGCCCAACCCAGCCAGCTCATCAGGGAACCGAAGCGGTATTTGGCGATGGCGCCGATAAACTCGTCATCCTGGATCAGCCGCTCGATGGCAGCCGGTACTTCTTCATCGCGATAGGGGCGAATGTCCGCGAATCTATCTACTTCTGTCACAATGTCTGCCTTGCATGTATGGAGTCGCGGCCTGCGTCTGCCGGCCGGGAAAATTCAGGGCGCAATTTTACACGCTTTTATCCCCAGGGGTATGAGAGGCGTACAGATAGTGCGATCTTGCAGTGAAAAAGCGATGGCGGTCACCCGCCAGCCCCCCTTTCGACAACGGCTCTGCTAGCCAGCGGGATTGATGAGCGCGGTGAGGACGTGGTCCTCCCAGCGGCCGTTGATCATCAGATAGTCCCGAGCGTATCCCTCCTGCTCGAACCCCAGCCGTTCGAGGAGCGCGCCGCTTCGCAGGTTCGCGGGCATGTAGCTGGCCATGATGCGATGCAGGCCCCGCTCCCGGAACAGGTGATCGATGCCAGCGGCCACCACCTCCTGCATCAGGCCCTGCCCCTCGTGCTCCTTGTCGATGGCATAGCCCAGGTGGCACGCCTTGAACATGCCCATCACAATGTTCGTGAAATTGCAGGTGGCGAGCACCCGCCCCCCCCTGGGATCGAGCGCCACCAGTTGCACGGCACTGCCCTCGAAATAGTGGCCGTAACCGTCGCGCAAGCGGGTCTG
Organism: Aeromonas sp. QDB30; assembly: GCF_027707645.1. Classification (NCBI taxonomy): domain Bacteria; kingdom Pseudomonadati; phylum Pseudomonadota; class Gammaproteobacteria; order Aeromonadales; family Aeromonadaceae; genus Aeromonas; species Aeromonas sp. QDB30. The sequence goes on from NZ_JAPCIY010000060.1 coordinate 10,293, forward strand.
CCAGTGAGCCAGGGTGTAGAAGCTCTCCTCCCGCCTGGGCTCCCAGGGGGACAGGTGGGCGCGATTGCGCAGATAGAAATCCACCATCAGGCAGGCCCGCTCCGGGGTCAGCACGGTCAGCCGGGTACGGGGGGTGGCAATGTGGGGCAGCGTCGTCATCTCACCCTCAGGAGGTTGGAAGCGGACAGGAAGGTCATCAGAGATCCCTCAGCCTCAGCCACTCGTCCCGCAGCAGGCCGTAGTGCACATGATCCACCACCCTGTCCGCCAGCCGCTCCGCCCGCCGGGTGATCCCCTCCTGGGTCATTCCCAGCCGCTCGCACACGGCCCGGCTCGCCTCGTTCTCGAGGGCGGCGCTGATCTCTACCTTCTCCATCCCCATCTCCTCGAAGGCGTGATGGATCAAGGCCTGGCAGGCCCGGGTGATGATGCCGTGCCCCTGCCAGCGCTCCGCCAGCCAGTAGCCGATGGTCACCTTGCCGAGATCCTGATCGATCTGGTTGTAACCGATGACGCCGACCACCTCCCCCTGATACTCGATGGCCGTGGTCAGCCCCTCCCCCCGGGCAAACTTCTCGATGGCGTGGCGAATGAAGGCGGCGCTGTCGGCGGGCTGCTGGATGTGGGGCACCCAGGGCAGCCACTGGGAGAGGTAATCGTGGTTGCGCTGACAGAGGCGAAACAGCTCGCTGGCCATGTCGGGTTGCAGGAACAGGAGCGCCAGCTCGTCATCCAGTTGCCATGAAAACATCGCCACTCCTCCCCGGTTCCACTCCGGCCATCTGCCGTCATGGGAGCCAATGTAGTCAATCAATCCCTTGTTTGCCAAGGACTTTTCAACCGGCTTCCCCGCTGGCAACCCCCATATGGCGATCCCCATGCGGGCACCTTGCCCCCAGGCCATCAATCACCCCTCGCAGCGGTTCAACATGCTGCCATTACCAGTATTTGTGGATGATTGGCGCTGTAAAAGTGAATCGTGCTACCTGTTTTCGCTGCCCTGTGACAAATGACAGGCCGTTATTTTCCCCCTTCCCACTAGTGTAAGAGCGCCGGGCAACGGACCCGGCGTGTAATCTTCATCGACTAAGGAAAGACGAGATGAACAAAGTCTATTTGGCCGTCATGCTGGCCTGCTGGGGAAGCGCCGCCATGGCGGCAGAACAGGTGGAAGTGAACCAGGTCTCCGACCTGGCCGGTGCGGTGAGTGGCGCCGCCAAGATTGGCGCCCTTGGCGCCGGGGATGGCGAGTTTCGCAAGGTGCGGGCGGTGACGCTGCCCAATGGCCAGCAGCGGATACGCTATGAGCAGACCTGGCAGGGGATTCCGGTGTGGGGCCAGGTTCTGGTGGCCGATCAGGCGCTGGGGGGCCAGGTCAATCAGGTGTCCGGCACCATGCTGCGCAAGATCGATGCCGACCTGACGGGCCCGGCCGTTGCCCTCTCCGCCAGCGACGCCGCACGCCAGGCTCGCAGCGGTGCCAAGGGGAGCAACGAACAGGTCAAGCTGTTCGTGATGCAGGATGAGACCGGCCAGGCCAGACTGGTCTATCTGGTCTCCTGGCTCGCCGCCAGCAAGGAACCGAGCCGCCCCTTCGTGATGATCGACGCCCAGACCGGCAGCGAGCTCAAACGCTGGGAGGGGATCAACCACAAGGACGCTACCGGCCCGGGGGGCAACGTCAAGACCGGCAAGTATTTCTACGGCGCCGACTTTGGCCCCCTGCAGGTGGATGACAACTGCCGCATGACGGGGACCAACGTGGACACCCTCAACATGAATCACGGCACCACGGGGGGCACCATCCACCAGTTCACCTGCCCGGAGAACACGGTCAAGGAGATCAACGGTGCCTATTCCCCTCTCAACGATGCCCACTACTTCGGCAACGTGGTGTTCGACATGTACCGCAACTGGTACAACACGGCGCCGCTGAGCTTCAAGCTCAAGATGCGGGTGCACTACAGCCGCAACTACGAGAACGCCTTCTGGGACGGCAGCCAGATGACCTTCGGCGACGGGGCCACCACCTTCTATCCGCTGGTGAGCCTGGATGTGGCGGCCCACGAGGTGAGCCATGGCTTCACCGAGCAGAACTCAGGACTGGTCTACTCCGGTCAGTCTGGCGGCATCAACGAGGCCTTCTCCGACATGGCGGGGGAAGCGGCCGAATACTACATGAAGGGCAGCAACGACTGGCTGGTGGGGGCCCAGATCTTCAAGGGCAACGGCTCCTTGCGCTACTTCGAGGACCCGGCCCGGGACGGCAAGTCCATCGGCCACGCCAGCGATTACTATGACGGCATCGACGTGCACCACAGCTCCGGGGTCTACAACCGCGCCTTCTACCTGCTGGCCAACACCAGCGGCTGGCAAACCCGCAAGGCGTTCGAGGTGTTCGTGCTGGCCAACCGCCTCTACTGGGGCCCCAACACCACCTTCGATCAGGGGGCGTGCGGGGTGACCAGGGCCGCCACGGATCTCGGCTACAGCGTGAGCGACGTGGCAGCCGCCTTCACCGCCGTCGGGGTCAATGCCACCTGCGGCGGCACCACGCCCCAACCGGGCAGCGTGCTGCAAAACGGGGTACCGGTGAGCAATCTCACCGCCGCCAAGGGGGGCAAGCTGAACTTCACCGTCGAGGTGCCCGCCGGCAGAAGCCAGCTGGTGGTGACCAGCAGCGGCGGCAGCGGGGATGCGGATCTCTACGTGAAATTCGGCAGCGCGCCGACCGCCAGCAGCTATGACTGCCGCCCCTACAAGAGCGGCAATGCCGAAACCTGTACCCTGAACGCCCCCAAGGCGGGGACCTGGCACGTGCAGCTGAGCGGGTTCAGCGCCTTCTCCGGCGTCACCCTCAAGGCCAGCTACTGAGTCTGAGCGGGCATCAAGGGGAATAAGCGAAGAGCGCCGGCCTGGTCCGGCGCTTTTTTATGTCCGCTTGCCCGACCAGCGCCGGGCAAGGGTACGGGCCGCCTCCAGCACCCGCTCCTTGGCGGGATTGGGGCGCTTGCCGCTGCGCCAGGCCATCATCACGTCCCAGTGATCCGGTGGCAGATCCACCACGTCCAGCTTCACCAGGCGACCGAACTCCAGATCCCGGGTGATGGCGAGCGCCGGCATCAGGGTGATGAAGCCGTGCTCCAGCGCCAGCTCCCGTGCCGCACTCGCTGGCTGGATGGCGTGCAGCGGGCTCGCCACCTGGCGCAGCAGACGCAACTGCAGGATCAGCTCGTCGCAGCCCGTCCCCCACTGCTGGGGCGCCAGCCGCTCGTTGGCGATGTCCTGCAGGGTCAGCCCCTGCCGCCCGGCCAGCGGGTGGGTGGCGCAGGCCACAGCGATGATGGGGGAACGGTAAAGCAGTTCGAGCTGGATGCCCGCGATGGCAGGGCACTTGAGAATGAAGCCCACGTCGGTCTCGCCGGTCAGCAACTCCTGCATGATGATGCCAGAGTGATCCGTGTTGCAGCGGATCTCGAAGGTCTCATCCACCAGGGCCAGCAGCAGGGGGCCGAACACCGCCGTGGTCAGAGAGGGGAGGCAGGAGAGCCGGATCCGCGGCAATGCAGGCGCCCCCTGCATCGCCAGCCGCCCCCCTTCCAGTGCGCTCAGGGCCGCAGTCGCGGCAGGCAGAAACTGCTCGCAGGCCGGGGTCGGGGTGGCCCCCCGACGATGGCGACGGAACAGGGACTGACCCAGCTCCTGCTCCAGCACGGCAATGCGCTGGCTCACCATGGGTTGTGACCAGCCGCGAATGGCGGCCACCTTGCTGAAGCTGCCACGGTTGGCCACATCCAGCAGCAGTTGCAAATCGTCGAGGGTCATAGCCATAACCAAATCCAATATGAAATATAGCCAGTTGTCGGCTACCACTATATCTGGAGCCCCACCAGAATAGCAGCATCAATCGTCATGAACCGGCTGAACGCCACCGAGCCAGGGAGTTGTCATCCCCCTTGGCTCTGTTTGGTGACGGCGCCGTTCGGGCAAGAAAGACAACAATATCAGCGAAGCAAACAGAGGTATCAGGGTCATGGTGGATCGGGCGAGGCGGTTGGGGCGGTGGTTCTTGGCATTGGATTCCCTGCTGGTGATCCTGGGCTTTTTCGTGGTGATGCCCATGATCAGCCTGCGCTTCGTCGACCAACTGGGCTGGGCCGCCGGTGTGGTCGGACTGGCACTGGGGCTGCGTCAGCTTACCCAGCAAGGGCTGGGGGTCTTTGGCGGCTCCCTCGCCGACAAGTTCGGGGCGCGCCCCCTCATCGTCTGCGGCATGCTGCTGCGGGCGCTGGGGTTTGCCAGCCTGGCCTATGCCCAGAGCGGATTGGAGCTGATCCTCTCCTGCATCATCTCGGGGCTGGGTGGCTGCCTGTTCGATCCCCCCCGCGCCGCCCTGGTGATCAAGTTCACCCGGCCACGGGAGCGGGGTCGCTACATCTCCCTGCTGATGATGCTGGAGAGCGCCGGCGCCGTGGTGGGAGCCCTGCTCGGCAGCTGGCTGCTCAACTTCGATTTTGAATATGTCTGCCTGCTGGGTGCCGGCCTGTTCGTCTGCGCCGCCCTGTGCAACCTGCTGATCCTGCCCCCCTACAAGCTTTCGGTGCGTCCGACGCCGATCCGGGACGGCCTCGGCCAGGTGCTGGCGGACAAGGCCTTCTGCCGACTGGTGCTGATCTTAAGCGGCTACTACGCGCTCTGGGTGCAGGTCATGCTGATCTTCCCCATTCTCGTCAAACAGATGGCAGGCAGCACCACGGCGGTGGGCTGGATGTACACCCTGGAGACGGCCATCTCCCTGGCCCTGCTCTACCCCCTTGCCCGGTTCGGCGAGCGCCACTTCAAGCTGGAGAACCGCCTGATGGCGGGGGTGCTGCTGATGACCACGGGGATCGGGCTGGTGGCCTTTGCCACCACCTTGCCCGCCGTCTTCCTGCTGCTCGCCTGCTTCTATCTCGGCATCGTCATCGCCGAGCCGGCGCGGGAAACCCTGATGACCAAGCTGGCACAACCGGCGGCGCGGGGCAGCTACATGGGCTTCAGCCGACTGGGGCTGGCGCTCGGGGGCATGACGGGTTACGTGGGGGGCGGTGCCCTGCACGACTACGCCATGGCCCAGGGGCAACCCTGGTTGCCCTGGCTGGTGCTCGGCACCGTCGGTGTCACCACCTTGCTGCTGCTGGCCAACTGCTTCCAGCGCGGCTCCCGCCTGGCAGGGGTCAACGCCTGATCCTCTGGCAATCATCCCGTCTACCCCGGGCGCCCTTCTCTTGAAGGGCGCCCTTTTTTATCTTCTTCTTGCATTGCCCTCCCCCTCGTCTGCGCCCATCCACCCAAAAATCCCCCATAAAAAAAGCGGCAGATTGCTCTGCCGCTTTTGCCCAGCCCGCTTGGCTGTTACTTGTTGATATCCAACATGTTGTTTTGCAACATGAAATCGATCACCTGGTTGGCAGTCGTCCCTGAACCGCCCGTCAGGGTGTCGAAGGTGTGGTTCATCAGCACTATCTCCTGGGTCACCGGCGCGGCACTGCTCTCCTTGACCTGCAGGTGCACCCCTTCATTGTCCTGGAACACCGAGAGCAGACTCTTCAGGTCAGTCGTACTGTGAGAACCATCGTGATCCAGCAGATCGCTCAGATCCAGCTTGTCTTCTTCCAAACGGTTGATGGTGCCTGACCCCTTGTTGAAGTCCATGATGTAATCCTTGGTCAGGGAGCCGGATACTGTATCCCCCTGATTCCAGACGAAGGTATCTGAACCGCCGTCACCACGCATTACATCATTGCCTAGCCCGCCGATCAGGATATCGTTCCCCAGACCGCCGCGCAGCCCATCGTTATGACTGCCGCCATCGATGTAGTCGTCACCGGTACCGCCAAACAGGATATCGGAACCTGACTGCCCGTAGATCTTGTCATTGCCGCTGCCACCATTGACCACATCCGCTTTGCTACTGCTGACATCAACACTCAGCAACAGACCGTCGCCATCGAGCATGGCATCGGCACCAGACAAGCTGCCTGTCATGATGTGATGAGCCTTGAGCTGATTTACCGTCAGTTGCAACGAATCGTCGGTACCGAATCCATCAGCCCCGGTTTTGCCTGCATAAATCACATCATTACCGCTGCCGGTTTCGATATGGTCATTGCCTGCACCGCTGCTGACGATCTGGTCGGCACTCCCTTTGTTGTAGCTGGTACCGGCATGTATGTGGTCGGTACCGCCGTTACTGGTAGTGACTTCGCCCAGCAGATTACCGCCGAAGGAAACATCAAGACGGTCAGGATTAGCTGCTCTCTCGCCATTGCGTACCACGATAGAGTCGTTGAGGTCAGTACCATCTACCGTCAGCGGCAGATGAACCGGAACCCCGTTGCTGTCCACCGGATTGACGCTGATGGTCAAGGTGCTGTTGGTGGTATCGCCATCACCATCGCGCACGCTGTAGCTGAACACCTCGCGTGCATCAGCCGGGAGCTGGCTGCCATTCTTGGTGACCTGATAGGTATAGGCACCGTTGGCCAGAATGGTCAGTACCCCGTACAAACCGACTACCTGGGTACCCGCACCATTGGTATAGGTGGTCGAACTGCTGCCGACCCCGTAGCCAATGACACTCAGACCACCATAAGCACCGGCAAGATCGTTGGCCAGCACATTACCTGTGGTCTGTGGCAGCTGATAACCAGACCCTTCAACCAACTTGACGATCAGATCGAAGCTATTCGTTGCATTTTCTTTGGTATAGATAGTCTTAACCACGTTGCCATTCGTATCGCGGAAACCTAGCACCTCAAGAGTGTAAGCCTTACCTTCAAAGTTGAAGGTGGCGGTCGTGTTACCGATAGAGATGATGTCATCACCATTTCCCCATCTATCGTTGGGGGTCTCGTTATGATTGAAATTTACAACGAGTTTTATAGGTGTTACTCGCCCCAGCGCATCTGTAACAGAGAAGGTAACCTCCATTGTTGCAGCACTGATGGCATCGTTATAAATCGGATTGTTATAGTGGGTGAATGTTCCCAGCTTGATCTCTTCATTGATCGGAATTGCACCGTTCAACGCGGCATCATTGTCCATGAAACCGTAGCCAGAGGGATTGTTACCGCCTCCCCAGCGAATTTGATCCAACCCAGAATCATTGTCATTGGAGTCCCCCCTAGTCACAGAGGATCCACCTCTCCAATCAGTCCAGTTTGCCTCGATACCACTCACATCAAACGAATCAACCAGAACGCTAACACGGGCATCATCGACCACTGCAACCGGCACATCGTCACGCACAGCCAAGTCAAACGAGCCAGTGGCAGTCTCAGCTCCAGATTTGCTTACCTCATAGTTGACGGTAAAGCGCAGTTCATCCTGGCTGGTCAACGCTGTGCTCTGACCATCCACTGTGTGGCTAAGCGGCTTGAGCAGAGTAAAGGTGTAGCTCGGTGGATTGGCACTGTTATCCACCGTCACGGTAAAGGCCACATTGGCGGGGTTGTTGCCAAAGTATCCTTTGAGCCCGGCGCCATCCTGAACAACATTGACCGGCTGACCATCAATACCCGTCACCCCGCTCAGACCCGTGATGCCAACCAGTTTGAGTTGTACGCCAGAGACATTGCCACCACTGCCATCCGTCACCTGCAGCGACTGAGTCACAGAAAGCGGACCGCTAGCAGGCATCCCCACAGGCTCAGGCAAGTGTGCATTTCCGCCAGACAAACCATCCTCATCAACCAGACCACTGCCCAGTCGCACAGAGAGATCGTTGTCAGTAATGGTTCCGGCTCCGGTCGCACTACCTACTGTCAGAGTCAAAGTTTCAGTCTGTTCTACCAGCTTGTCATTCACTGTCGGTACTGACACGGTAAAGCTCGTCACACCGGCTGGTACTGAGATTTTGCCTGTGCTGCTGTTATAGGTAACACCGTGACTGAACTGCAGAGTTCCCCAGTCAGAGTTAGAGGCAGCATGAGTACCACTGCCCGCGATTGAGAGGCTGTACTCAGTCGCTACATTAGTCGCACCACTCAAGGTCACAACATGCTGCAAGGTAGCCCCTTCAACCACAGTGGCACTCGATACGCCGGTTACATCAGGGCGCGCCAGCGGGTTGACAGCAAAGCTGCCTTGCGAGCCGTCACCGTCCCGATCATAGGCGTTGAAGGTGAAGTCGATGTCGCCATCACCAACCGGGCGCTGCATCTCTGCATACTGGAAGAATTCCCACTTGCCCGTTGCAGGCGTGAATTGCATCTTGAAGATCAAGCTGCCATCACTGGCCTTGCCAACCATGCTGTTGGCACCTTCTGCTGTAATGGTAATTGCCAGACCAGCTGCAGTTTTCAGACCCGTTTCAACGGTGCCGGTAAGCAGCTCCAGACGCCCTTTACCATCAGCTCCCCATTGCGGTGCCACTGTCCCCGAGCCATAGGCAATTGCCTGCGGAGTAGAGGAGCCAAGGAACTCGATAGACTTGACGGTAAAGTCGCTGTTGTCCTTGACGTTGAACGAATTGCCGTTATCGGTTGCTTTGATCACCATGGTGTCAAAACCACCCTGCTGCACTTAGAAGTTCTGGTTGTACTCTCCCCCCGCCGCATCCGACCTAAAGGGAAGTGTTGAGATCAGAACTCCATCACGGTAGAACTCGACCACGCCGCTCTCCAGCTCACCACCGAACATCTTGCTGAACTCGATCTTGGCACCGTAAGCCACAGTGCCAGCATCCAGTTTGATCACCAGCTCTTCAGATACCCCTGAGCCGTCGGCCAGTTTGCGGAAATCGACCTCGTTCTCAATATTGTGGTAAGGGGCTGTCGAGCTCTTGACACCAATGCCTTCACCCGAGCCATTAACCAGAGCACCGGTCAAGACAGTAGACGTTGAAGAGAGGAACCCTTTAGCCGTAATGGTGAACTTGCCACCATCAATGCTGGTGCGATCACCGCTATAACCAGTCATGCTGAACTTGCCGGTCAATACATCAGGAATACTGGTTTTCACCAGCGAAACCGCGGCAGCATCGCCAGCGATGGGGGCATCGTCCTCCACAGTGATAGGCAGACTATCGGTAACGGTTGTTTTGCCATCCGATACGGACACCCCCACCTTGAAGCTAAGCGCGTCTTCACTTTCCTTATCCGGATGATCAAGCGGCGCCTTAAGGGTCACCTCATAGCTCCAATCACCCTTGGTGCTACCGGTAGGAGCGGTCAACTTGACATCAATGACCGCCTTGTAGTCCGCTCCGCCCTGAGTGCCGGTATAACCGGTCAACACTTTGGTAGTTGCATTCCAAGCCCACTGAATTACAGCACCACCGGAAGTCAAAGCGGTGGAAGGTGCACTCAGAGTAACGTTTAGTGTGTCCTGACTATCTACATCCCCCACAGTGATCTTACCGCTAGCTACCACACTATCAGTGCTGTCACTGTTGCCCACAGTATCCTTAATACCACCGGAAAGCCCCTCTTCTGAGAGGACAGCCCCGTTGGAGATGGACAGCGTCGGCAGATCGTTGACCGCATCCACCTTGATGGTCACGGTTGCGGGACTCGCATCCACGGCGCCGTCGTTGTCTACTGCCGCATAGTTGAAGCTGGTGTTGCCGTTCCAGTTCGCATTCGGAGTGAAGGTGAGCTTGCCGGCGTCCGCCACCGCAATGCTCTGATCCACGGTCACCGCAACCCCGTTCAGATAAAGGATGCCGTTGGCGGGCAGGCTCTTGATGGTGAAACTCACCACGTTGCCATCAATGTCGCTGCCACTGAGGGTCGGAATGGCGATGCTGGCTGCATCTTCCTGGCCGTTTGCCTGCTTGTTCGCCGTCTCCGGCGCTTCATTCAGGATCTGCGCGTTGTCGCTGCCCGGCAGGGAGACGTTGCCCGCCTTGTCGGTCTGAGTCGCCGTTACCGTCAACGACTTGCCGTTGGCCGGGGTCGTTTCCGTCCAGCTGATGGTGCCGTTCTGATAGCCGTAGCTCTTGCCATTGCTTGCCAGCAAGGTGCCATCGGCTTTGAGCGTCAACTGGACAGTGCTGTTCACCCCGCCATTGTTGATAGTCAGCGTCACCTTGCCGCCCGCAACCAGGTCTGCGTGATTGATCCCGGCACGTACCTGGATCTGATCATTGCCAATCTCGGCCTTGGTCAGCTTCTGGTCATTGTTGGCATCATCCACGATAACCACGGTCGGGGCATTGGGTGCCTGGGTGTCGGTGTCGGCTGTGTCGCTGCCGCCGGTGCCCGCGTTGCCCGCCAGGTCGGTGTAGCTGCCCTCGTTCACGGTGACGCTGGCTGTGCCTTCGAAGCCCGGGGTCGGGGTGAAGGTACCGGTCCAGGTCTTGCCGCCATCGGAGCTGGTCAGCCCGGTCACGGTGCCGCCCACCACGGTCAGGTCGCCCAGCTCGAACCCGGTCACCTTCTCGCTGAAGGTGAAGGTCACCGGACTGGTCGCC
>NZ_JAPCIY010000060.1:20843-27194 GCF_027707645.1 Aeromonas sp. QDB30
GGCGGTCAGGGTCTGCTGATTGCCGTTGGCATCGGTCACCGTCAGGGTCACCGTGCTGCCGGGGGCGGCGTCCGTGGTCCCCGTGATGGTCGGGGTGTTGTCATTGGTATTGTCCGGTGCATTCACCGTCACGATCGGAGCCGTAGTGTCCACGCTGCCGTCATCGGTCGCGGTACCGGTGTTGCCGGCCGGATCGGTCACGGAAGCCGTCACCTGATAGCCCCCTTCGGCCAGCGGTGTGGTGACATCCACGCTAAAGCTGCCATCCGGTTGCACCGTAGCGGTCAGGGTCTGCTGATTGCCGTTGGCATCGGTCACCACCAGAGTCACCGTGCTGCCAGCGGGGGCATCCGTGGTACCGGTCAGGGTCGGCGTCCGATCGTTGGTGTTGTCGGGGGCAGAGACGGTGATGACGGGAGCGGTGAGGTCGACAAGCTCATCTTCGCTGCTTTGCGCATCCACCAGCGGCGCCGCGCCAGCCGGGTTCGCGCTGTCAAAGCCTGCGCTGGAGATGGTTGCATCACCGGTACGATCGATGGTGACGAAACCGCCGTTGCCGCTGGCACCAGCCACGCCCCCCGCATTGCCTGCGGCCGGGGCTCCGCCCGCCGCCGACGCTTCGAATGCCTTGGTGGGGTCGGTCCCGTCCAGAATCGCTTGCTGCAAGGCGGCGATGTCATCGGGCGTACCCGCATTCGCCAGCACGGCGTCACCCTGTTTGGGGCGCTCGCCGGAACCCAGGGTGAACGTGGTCTCCCCTCCCTGGAAACTGGCCCCTTCGGGCGCAAGCAATACCGCATCCTTGGGCAGTACATCGCCTTCTGCAACGAGTCTCTGGCTCCCGTCGGCGGCGACCAGATACATTTTGCCTTGCAAGTGGGTAACGACGACATCCTGATCCAATACGATGCGCTGATTGCTCATGGTTTCTCCTGAAATATCGAAGGGCATATTGCTCCAGCCTCCAATGTGCCCGTTTATCAGGCCATAAACCAGTGAGAAAAATCGAATGGACAGACCGAAATGAAGCCGGGTTTCGGGGTGAAAACGAAGGGACGCCGAAGATGAATAAAATTAATTAAATCAATAGCATCAATTGTGACAAAACGAAGACGGGAGCCTCATCGGCTCCCGTCTCGTGAGGTGTCAGACACCGGCCCAGAGCAGGATGGCCAGCAGTTGGGGCGAGATGATCCGCAGGAACATCACCAGGGGGTAGACGGTCGCGTAAGAGAGTGCGCTGGCACCACTGGTGGGGTGCATGCCGTTGGCAAATGCCAGAGCGGGAGGATCCGTCATCGAGCCGGCCAGCAGCCCGCACAGCGTGAGGTAGTTGAGCTTGCCATAATGGCGTGCCAGCACACCCACCAGCAGCAGCGGGATGAGGGTGATTGCCACACCGTACATCATCCATGCGGGACCGTCGCCGTTGATCAGGGTGTCGATGAAGCCGGCCCCGGACTTGAACCCCACCACCGCCAGGAAGAGCACTATGCCTATTTCCCGCAGCGCCAGATTGGCGCTCGGCGGCATGAACCAGTAGAGCTTGCCGATGCTGCCGATACGAGACAGGATGAGCGCCACCACCAGCGGTCCCCCTGCCAGCCCCAGCTTGAGCGCCGCCGGGAATCCCGGCAGGTAGAAGGGAATGGATCCGAGCAATACCCCCAACCCGATACCGATGAAGACGGGCAGCATCTGCACCTGCTGCAGTTTCTGCTGCACGTTGCCCACCACGCTGGTGACCGCCTCGATGGCATCGAGCCGCCCCACCAGGTTCAGGATGTCACCGAACTGCAGACTGGTCTGACTGGTCGGCACCAGCTCGATGCCGGCCCGATTCAGGCGCGAGATGACCACATCGTATTTCTGCTTGATGTCGAGATCGCGGATCCGTTTGCCGAGCACCTGCTCATTGGTGACCACCACCCGCTCGACACGCAGATCGGTCCCGCGGGTGGAGAGGGAGGTGTCTACCTCCTCTCCAAGCACCAGCAGCACCTTGTGCAGGGCATGGCGCTCCCCCACCAGGTGCAGCAGGTCGCCAAGTTCGATGCGCGAGTCGGGCTTTGGCACCATCAGCTCGTCGCCACGCTTGAGGCGGGAACAGATGACGTCCGCCTCGTCCAGACTCGGGATCTCGCGGAGCATCAGGCCATGCATATTGGGATTGCGCACGGCAATGTTGATGGTTTGCAGACTCTCCTTGGTCTTGCCTGCCTGCTGCTCGAAAGCGACCGCTTCCTCCTCAATCTTGATGTGGAAGAACATCCTGATGAGCCACATGGTGAGCAGGATGCCGCAGATCCCGAACGGGTAGGCCACCGCATAGCCCATCCCCATCAGGCCGGTGGATCCAGGATCCGCCCCCAGCTCGGCCAGGATCTGCTGGCCAGCCCCCAGGGACGGGGTATTGGTCACTGCCCCGGAAAAGACTCCGAGGATCACCGGCAGCGGTACATCGAACAGCTGGTGCAACGCTGCCGCCACCAGGCAGCCGAGCAGAACCAGCAGGGCCGCGAAGCCATTGAGCTTGAGGCCCGAACTGCGCAAGGAGGAGAAAAAGCCGGGACCGACCTGGATGCCTATGGTGTAGACGAACAGGATCAGGCCGAATTCCTGAATAAAATGAAGTGTTTGCTCATCCAGCTTCAACCCGGACAAGCCGGCGAAGTGGCCCACTATGATGCCGCCGAACAGCACCCCGCCAATACCCAAACCCACGCCATAGACTCGCCAGTTTCCCAGCCAGAGCCCCAGCACTGCCACCAGCGACAGCATGCTGATGGAAAGCGCGATCTCACTCATCGTTTGCATCCTTTCCAAACTGAACTGGCACTAGCTTGTCAGCAAACGAAGGGGGCAACTGTGGGGTGCCGCACGAATTCAGGCTTTCATGAGCACAAAAATACCAATTAAGGGTTAGCCATCAGATATAGCCATAAATGGCCATGAAGTGACACAGACTGCCACCCAGCACAAACAGGTGCCAGATGGCGTGGTTGTAGGGAATGCGCTTGGCCACATAGAAGATCACTCCCAGGCTGTAGATGAGACCACCCAGCCCCAGCAGCAGGAGCCCGGTACCATCCAGATGCAGATAGAGCTGGTAGATGACCACCAGCGACAGCCAGCCCAGCATCAGATAGGTAAATAGCGACACCTTCTTGAAACGATTGATGAAGATCAGCTTGAACACGACCCCCGCCAGGGCCAGCCCCCAGATCACCACCATCAGTCCTTGCGCCAGCGGCGTATCGAGCGCCACCAGCAGGAAGGGGGTATAAGTGCCGGCGATCAGCAGATAGATGGCGCAGTGATCGAACAGCTTGCTCCAGCGTCTGGCCGCCACCGAGCTCACGCTGTGATAGAGCGTCGAGGCGAGATAGAGCAATACCAGGCTGGCACCGTAGACGCCGTAGCTCAGCAGTACCCTGGGCCCCTGATCCCACCCCTTGTGCAGCAGCAAGACCAGTCCCAGTCCGCCCAGCAGCAGCCCCAGCCCATGGCTGAGGCGATTCGCCCACTCTTCCCGTGGGGAGTACCCCGTCACATCCATCATTACCTCCAACCCATTACCGGCCCACTCTAGCGGCCGATTTTTCAGGCTACAAGTGTTAGCTGAAAATAAAGGCGCGAGGAGAGGGAGGGCCAGAGATGGCTGTGCCCCCCGCCCCTTTGGTGTATGCTCTGCCGCCGACGCCGCCCATGCGGATGGCCGCGTCTGCCCGACAATCTGGTCTGGAGAACCCGATGAAGCTCACTGAACTGTTTACACAACCGGATCCTGATTTCGGCAAGGCCATGACGGCCCTGCTGGAGCATTTCCATCATTCCGACGACAGTCAGGCCCCCTATCAGCGGGGCAGCTTCACCCACCAGCTCGATCAGTCGTGCATGCCCGCCATCGGCATCTCTCCCCGGGACTATCTGGCACGGCTCACCACCCTGGTACCCGGGGCATCGCACCTCACCTCTCCCCGCTACATGGGACACATGACGGCACCGCTGCCGGCCTTCACCGCCGAGCTCTCCCGGCTCTTGGTGATGCTCAACCAGAACCCGATGAAGATGGAGTCCTCCCGTTTGCTGAGTTTTCTGGAGCGGGAAGTGCTGGCCAAGCTGCACCGTCTGGTCTACCGCGAGGACGACGCCTTCTATGCAGCCCAGATGCATGCCAAGGATGCAGCCCTCGGCGTCATGACCAGTGGCGGTACCATCGCCAACGTCACCGCCCTCTGGCTGGCTCGCAACCGGGCCTGTGGCGACAACCTGTTCGCCCTCGCCGAGCAGGGCTATCGCGGCGCCGTCATTCTGGGCTCGCGGCTGATGCACTACTCCTTCGACAAGGGGATGGATCTGCTGGGACTCGGGGCTCGCAGCGTCTGGCGTCTCGACACAGACGAGCACAATCGGCTCAGTCTGGCGGCGCTGGAACAGGCCCTTCAACAATGCAGGAAGCAGAAGCTCAAGGTGCTGGCGCTGGTCGGCGTGGCTGGCAGCACGGATTTTGGCTCCGTCGACCCGCTGCCGGAACTGGCCGCCATCGCCCGGCGCGAGCAAATCCACTTCCACGTGGACGCGGCCTGGGGTGGTCCGACCCTCTTCTCGCCCCGCTATCAGGGATTGCTTACGGGGATAGAGCACGCCGATACCGTCACCCTTGACGGCCACAAGCAGTTGCTGGTCCCGCTCGGTACCGGCATGCTGCTCTGCCGCCAACCGGACCTGATGATGACGGTGAAGCGCGAGGCTCCCTACGCCATCCGCGCCACCTCCTTCGATCAGGGTCGCTTCACTCTGGAGGGGACCCGTCCCGCCAACGCGCTCTATCTGGATGCCGCCTTCCAGATGCTGGGGCAGCAGGGTTATGCCCAACTCATCGACGCCAACTACGACAGGGCGCGGCGAATGGCCGCGCTCATCGACGCCAGCCCCGCCTTCGAGCTGATGTCGGCACCTGTCATGAACCTGCTCTCCTACCGGTGCATTCCGCCCCACCTGCAAGGTCAGGTGCCCGATGTGGCGGCCAACGAACAGATCAATCTCTTCAACGTCGCCCTGCAAAAAGCCCAGCGCGCCGAAGGGCACAGCTTCGTCTCACGCACCCAGCGCGCAGTCTCCCGCTATGGCGAGCAACCACTCACGCTGCTGCGCGCCGTCCTGCTCAACCCCCTCATCGAGGAAGCAGACATACGCGCATTGCTGGACGATCAGGTGCGCCTTGGCAACCAGATTGCCAGCCAGCTGTTCGAGTAACCCGCCGCCCCGGGAAGGAACTGCCTGCAGAATGGACGGTCTTATTCATTTGCCGTTGTCTGACGGGCAGGTACACTGAGTGAAATTTTGAGGTTAGAGCCCAGCATGAAGCAGTTTATCGAGTTCATCCCCCTGATCGTCTTCTTCGCGGTCTACAAGTTTTACGACATCTACACCGCCACTGGCGCCCTGGTGGTCGTCACCGGCCTGCAACTCCTGTACAGCTGGCTTCGCTATCGCCGGGTCGAGAAGATGCAGTTGTTCACCTTCGTGCTGGTCGGTTTCTTCGGCGGCCTCACCGTCTTCTTCCACAACGATGCCTTTATCAAGTGGAAGGTGACCGTCATCAACATGCTCTTTGCCCTCGCCCTGCTCATCGGCCGCTATGGCTTTGGCAAGAACCTCATCAAGCAGATGCTGGCCAAGGAGCTCCAAGCCCCCGACCGGGTCTGGGACAACGTCAATCTCGGCTGGGTCGGCTTCTTCACCCTGTGCGGTCTGCTCAACCTCTACGTGGCCTTCAACCTCTCCCAGGAGATGTGGGTCAACTTCAAGGTGTTCGGCCTGCTGGGCATGACCCTGGTCTTCACCCTGCTCAGCGGCGTCTATCTCTATCGCCACATGCCGGCCGAGCAGAACGCAGAACAGAAAAAATAACCGCAACCAGAAAGGGATTGTTCCATGTGGTATCTGATCTACTCCGAAGATGTCGCGGGCAGTCTGCCCCAGCGCAAGCTGGCACGCCCTGCCCACCTGGCCCGCCTGCAAGCCTTGCAGGATGAGGGCCGACTGCTGACGGCCGGCCCGAACCCGGCCATCGATGCCGAGGATCCGGCCGATGCGGGCTTCACCGGCAGCACCGTCATCGCCGACTTTGCCAGCCTGGCCGACGCCCAGGCCTGGGCCGATACGGATCCCTATGTCGCGGCGGGGGTCTACGCCAGGGTGACCATCAAACCGTTCAAGAAAGTCTTCTGAGCCCATAGAGGCCGACAAGAAAAAGGCCGGACACTGTCCGTAATGCCAGTCAGTTAAGCCTGACTGGCATTGTTTTTACTAGGTTTTCTCGTCGCATACTTCTGTGGTTTGGCT
>NZ_JAPCIY010000061.1:0-26673 GCF_027707645.1 Aeromonas sp. QDB30
ATATGGATTTAGGGACTCAGAATACTTTTTTCTGAAAATCAAGGCGGCCTTCCCCGGAAAGCCGCGATGAACCTTTTGTTTTGCCTGTCTCTGGCATCCAATGCCACCACATTGGCGCCTTTTGCATGTCAATGCTCTCGCCCTGCCCCCTATACTGGTCCTCATTCCGCTAGCACTGACTTCACCTCGCACGGCAAAGGCGCACGCATGGCACACAAATCTCACTTTTCCCTGGACGTCGGATGGCAGCTACTGCTCAAAGACCTTGGCCTGCCATCCAGGCATGTCTTGCGCAGGGCACTGCTGCCGGAAGACACGTTGTCGCGCGAGAATCATGGGTTGACCACCGATGAGTATTTCCGTTTCTGGCGGGCGCTGGAGCAGGAAGCCAATGACGTCCTGTTTCCCTTGCGGCTCATCGAGACCGTTTCCAGCGAAGTCTTCAGTCCCCCCTTGTTTGCCGCCCTGTGCAGCCCGGATCTGATGCGGGCTGTCCAGCGGCTGGCCAAATACAAGGCGCTCGTTGCCCCCATGAGCCTCGAGATCTCGGTAGGCTCCTGGGGAGAGATGACGCTCTCCCCTCGCTGGCAAGGAGGGCACACCGAGGTCCCGGTCTCCCTGCAGGTGGTGGAACTCGCCTTCTTTGTCCGACTGGCACAGATCGCCACACGTGAGGCGATCTGTGCCGTGCGAGTGACACTGCCTGCGCTCCCTGCTGGAAAGGCACTGCAGCGCTACGAGCGCTTCTTCGGCACCGCCATCACACTTGGAACCCATGCCAGCATTACGTTTTCTGCCGTGGACGTGCTGCGCCCCTTTCTCACGAGCAACGAGGGGATGTGGCAAGCCTTCGAGCCCGAGCTGCGTCGCCAGTTGTGCGAAATGGACTCTGCCGCCACCACGGCGGAGCGGGTGCATGCCGTTCTGCTCGAGCTCTTGCCAAGCAACTCGGCCACCATTGAGGTGGCGGCAAGTCGCTTGGGCATGAGCAAGAGAACCCTGCAACGCCGGCTGGAAGAGGAAGGGGAAAACTTTCGAGCCCTGGTCAGCGAGACGCGAAGAAGGCTCGCCTGCCACTACCTTGAGCACACCACCCTGTCTGGAGGGGAGATAGCCTTTCTGCTTGGCTTCGAAGATCCCAACTCCTTCTACCGCGCATTCCAGGATTGGACCGGGCGGACGCTGGAAAGCACTCGCCAGTCATATCGATTCAACTGAGGTCAGCCTCATGACCACCCATATCAATCCCGTCGCGTGCTGCTCGCCGGGGCCACCTTCGCCGTCGCTGGCAGCCGGGAGGCATTTAGCGCCGTCGACTTCACGGCCAATCTGGCCGCCGCCAGGGCCGCGGTCAAGGACGGTGATCGCCGCACAGGCTGACTCGAAAGCAATAGGGATGGCGCAGTTCGATGGCGTCATGGCGCCGTTTGCCAGAACCATGGCATCACGGGTCGGATATGGTATCGATACCGCAGGCAAGCCGATTCTGGACTCGCATGCGATTCATTTTGCTCAAGGATCTTCCATATGAACTCAAACGTTGTGCTCGTCACCGGCGCCTCCTCCGGTATCGGAGCGGCCACCGCCATGAAACTGAAGGCTCTAGGATTCACCGTGTATGCCGCAGCGCGGCGCATCGAACGCATGCAATGACTGACAGACGCGGGGATCCGCGTCATCGCCATGGATGTGACCCAGGATGCATCTATGCAGGCAGGAGTTGAGAGAATCATCACCGAAACCGGCAAGATCGACGTACTGGTCAACAATGCCGGGTATGGCTCCTACGGCTCGGTTGAAGAAGTCTCTCTCGAGGAGGGTCGCACCCAGTTTGACGTCAATGTGTTTGGCGCCGTTCGCCTCATCCAGCTGGTGCTGCCCCACATGCGCGCCCGACAGACTGGCACCATAGTCAACATCACCTCCATGGGCGGCAAGATCCACACCCCGCTAGGAGCCTGGTACCACGGAACCAAGTTCGCACTGGAGGCCATCAGCGATTGCCTTCGCATGGAGGTGGAACCCTTTGGCATCAATGTAGTAGTGGTAGAACCGGGTGGCATCAAGACCGAGTGGGCCGACATTGCCGCGCAAAAACTGCGCGAGGTCTCCGGCGAGGGGCCTTATGGTCACCAGGCCCTCCCCATGGGGGAGTCCATGATCGGACGCGCCAGCCGCCAGCGCCAGTCCCCGCCGGAACTCATCGCGGATACCATCGCCAAGGCGGTCCAGACCCGTCGCCCCAAGACCCGCTATGCCGTTGGTTTTGGGGCCAGGCCGATGATCTTCCTGCGCCGCTTGTTGCCGGATCGTGCATTTGACCGCTTCATGCGCCTTGCTACAGGGATCCCGCACCAACGCGGCTGACCCAGTCCACCGACACCTCACTCAGGATAGGCTTGCGCCTGAAAGCCCGGCCATCGGCCGGGTTCTTTCTTACCCCCTGCCCCACCTCGGGGCAAGGGCGCTCGCCTTCCACCCCCGCATCCCGCTGCGCCCGTCCCTTGCCCTCATGGCCTGTTGCCACAAGATAGCGCAGGCTTACCCTCTATGGGGTACCACTCTGGTGCGCCCTGCCTTGCCCCGTGATGACATAAAAGTCATCCATATGATTTTTGAATGAAAAATTACTGACACTGGCCTCGATAGCGACTCAATTGGCTGGCACAGCCCTTGCACTTTGTGATGTACGCAGGGACGTCACAAGGAGTTGCCTATGCTGCCCATCAAGCCCCCCGGACCCGGTTGTTACGACGAGATGCTGCTCACCGACAACCAGTTTCGCGATCATTACCACGCCTACCTCTCGTGGCTGCACCAGACCGACGAGAAGAGCATAGAGCGCAAGCGCGAGGAGGCCGACCTGCTGTTTCGCCGGGTCGGCATCACCTTCAACGTCTACGGAGACGGGGACGGCGCCGAGCGCCTCATCCCGTTCGACAGCATTCCCCGCATCATTCCCGCCCGGGAGTGGCAACACCTGGATCTGGGGATCCGCCAGCGGGTCACCGCCCTCAACGCCTTTCTGCACGACATCTATCACGATCAGCGCATCCTGAAGGCGGGGGTGATCCCGGCCGCCCAGATCCTCACCAATGCCCAGTACCAGCCCTGCATGCAGGGGGTCGACCTGCACCGGGACACCTATGTCCACATCACCGGGGTCGACATCATCCGCAACCACGACGGTGAGTACTATGTGCTGGAGGACAACCTGCGCACCCCCTCCGGGGTCTCCTACATGCTGGAGAACCGCAAGATGATGATGCGCCTCTTCCCGGAGCTGTTTCACAACCAGCCCATCGCCCCGGTGGAGCGCTACCCGGCCCTGTTGCTGCAGACCCTGCGCGAGAGCAGCCCTGTGGACAACCCCTGCGTGGTGGTGATGACCCCGGGACGCTTCAACAGCGCCTACTTCGAGCACAGCTTCCTCGCCCAGCAGATGGGGGTGGAGCTGGTGGAGAGCGCGGATCTGGTGGTCAAGGATGGCCAGGTGCTGATGCGCACCACCACGGGGCTGAAAAGGGTGGATGTCATCTATCGCCGCATCGACGACGACTTCCTCGATCCCCTCGCCTTCAACCCGGACTCCCTCATCGGCGTGCCCGGGCTGCTCTCGGTCTACCGCGCCGGCGGCGTGGTACTGGCCAATGCCATCGGCACCGGGGTGGCGGATGACAAGTCCATCTACCCCTATGTGCCGGAGATGATCCGCTTCTATCTGGGGGAAGATCCCATTCTCAACAACGTGCCCACCTGGCAGTGCCGCGAGCCGGCTGCCCTCTCCCACGTGCTGGCCAATCTGGAGGAGCTGGTGGTCAAGGAGGTCCATGGCGCCGGCGGCTACGGCATGCTTATCGGCCCCTGCGCCAGTCGCGAGGAGCTGGCCCGTTTTCGCGAGCTGCTCAAGGCGCGGCCGGACAACTACATCGCCCAGCCGACCCTCTCCCTCTCCACCTGCCCGACCTTCGTCGACGCCGGTATCGCCCCCCGCCACATCGATCTGCGCCCCTTCGTTCTCACGGGGCAGGAGCTGCGCCTGGTACCGGGCGGCCTGACTCGGGTCGCCCTCACCGAAGGCTCCCTGGTGGTCAACTCCTCCCAGGGTGGTGGCACCAAGGACACCTGGGTCATGGAGGGCAGCCCATGCTGAGCCGCACCGCAAGCGAACTTTACTGGATGTCCCGCCACCTGGAGCGGGCGGAGAACACGGCGCGCATGCTGGACGTCACCCAGACCATGTCGCTGATGCCCTCCATCGACGCCGATCACAGCGAGCTGGTGGCGCCTCTCACCATCAGTGGCACCCACGAGCCCTTCCTGGCCCGCTACGGCCAGGTGAACATGGAGAACCTGCTGCAATTCTTCTGCTTCGACGAGGAGAACCCGAGCAGCATCTTCAGCTGTCTGCGCATGGCCAGGGACAACGCCCACGCGGTGCGGGGCAAGATCCCCGGTGAGGTGTGGGAGAGCATCAACGCCGCCTGGATAGAGATCCGTCGGCGGCGCCAGGCGGGGCTGTCCAGCGGTCAGGCACAGGAGTTCTTCGACTGGATCAAGGAGCGCTCCCACCAGTTTCGCGGCGCCACCTATGGCACCATCATGCGCGGTGACGTGCTCTGGTTCCTGCGCCTTGGCACCTTCATCGAGCGGGCCGACAACACGGCGCGCATCCTGACCGTGAAGTATCAGGTGATCCGGGAGGACGAGGACAGCGTGCGCGAGTTCTACCGCTGGAACGCCCTGCTGCGCTCGGTGGGAGCCTATGAGGCCCACCAGACCCTCTACAAGACGCTCTCCCATGCCTCCATCGCCGAGCTGCTGCTCCTGCGCAATGAAGTGCCGCGCTCCCTGCGGGCCTGCCTCGACGAGATGGAGCACATCCTGGCCCAGATCGAGGGCAACGCCGGTCAGACGCCCCGGCGCCTGACCACCATACTCAACGCCCATCTGACCTATGGCGCCATCGACGATGTCTTTGCCCTCGGCATGCAGGCGTACCTGAGTGATTTCCTCAGCGACATCGGCGCCATCGGCCAGAGCATCCACGCCGCCTACCTGGAGGTATTATGAGACTCATCATCGATCACCAGACCCGCTACCACTATGCCGACGTGGTGCGCCGCAGTACCCAGTATCTGCGCCTGACCCCCCACAGCACGGCCCGCCAGCAGATCCTCTCCTGGGAGCTGGAGCTGCCGGGGGAGGCCACCTGCACCACGGACGGTTACGGCAACATACTGCACGTGCTGAGCCTGGAGTCCCCCCACGAGGGGATCCTGATCCGCGCCCACGGGGAGGTGGAGATCTGCGACGACGCCCCGGAAGATGAGGAGTCCTCCCTCATCTCTCCCCTGAGCTACCTGAGGCCCACCCCCCTCACCCGCCCGACCCCGGCCCTGCAGGATCTCGCGAAGGCCTGCCTGCCAGAGGAGCCGACCCTGGCCGACTTGCAGAGCCTGATGGCACGCATCCTGGTGCTGATGCCCTATCAGCCCGGCAGCACGGATGCCACCTTCAGCGCCGACGAGGCACTTGCTTCGGGCAGCGGCGTCTGTCAGGACCACACCCATGTCTTCCTGACCTGCTGCCGCCACGCCGGCCTGCCGGCCCGGTACGTGAGCGGTTACCTCTACAGCCAGGACAACAGCCACGTGGCGATGCACGCCTGGGCCGAGGTGTGGATCGACGAGCGCTGGCACACGTTCGACGTCACCAACCTCACCAGCTCCACCAGCGAGCACCTCAAGCTCGCGGTCGGCATGGATTATCTGGATGCCTGTCCGGTGCGCGGCGTGCGCTATGGCGGCGGGTGCGAACAGTTGCAGAGCCAGGCGCAGGTGACCCGCCTGGATGGACAGCAGCAATGAAGACCGGGAGAGTCCTGGCGGGAGTGCGGTCATGACCTATTGCGTCGCCATGTGCCTGCAAGACGGCATGGTGTTTGCGTCCGATTCGCGCACCAATGCGGGGGTGGATCACATCGCCACCTTCCGCAAATTGCACCTCTTCACCCGGGAGGACAGGGTGATAGTGCTGCAAAGCGCCGGCAATCTGGCCACCACCCAGAGCGTCATCAGCCTGCTGACGGAGGGGCAGGAGCTCCTTGCCCTCCCCAGCCTCTACGAGGCTGCCGCCCTCATCGGCCAGACCATACGCACCGTCATCAGCCGGGATGGGGGTCAGCAGCAGGGCCATATCAACTTCGGCTGCAACATCCTGCTGGGGGGGCAGATCCGGGGGGAGCGCCACCGCCTGTTCCACATCTATCCGGAGGGCAACTTCATCGAGGCGAGCGCCGACACCCCCTACTTCCAGATTGGTGAGAGCAAGTACGGCAAACCCATCATCGATCGCATCATTCACCATGAGACGCCGCTTCAGACCGCCCTGCAGTGCGCCCTCATCTCCATCGACTCGACCCTGCGCAGCAATCTGTCGGTGGGCTTGCCTCTGGATGCCCTGGTCTATCACGAGGGCAGCTTCTCGGCGGAGAACCTGCACCGCATCACCGAACAGAACCCCCATTTCGTGGCGCTGCGAAAGGCCTGGGGCGAGGGGTTGCAGCAGTTGTTCCAGGGCCTTCCCACCTTCCCCCTCTAGGCCGGGCGGGAGGCGCCAAGGCGCTTTCCCGCTCCTTTCTTTCCGGATATTCTGGCTGCCTTCCTTTTCGATGGAGTTTCCCATGCGCCGCTTCAACGTCATGCTCAACGGCAGCCGGTTGATGATGTTCCCCTTCTATGTCTGCATCCTGATCTGTGTCGCCCTCCTGATGGTGAAGTTCGCCATGCAGCTCTATGTGCTGTGCCGCGACATCATCGACATCCACTATCTGGACCTCATCACGGGGGTACTCACCCTGGTGGACTTCGTGCTGGTGGCCCAGATGCTGATCCTGGTGGCCATCTGCGGCTACGTGCAGTTCATCAAGACCCCGGAGCAGCGAGCGGCCCTTGGCGACAACTGGCTCAGCAAGATCAACTTCGCATCCCTCAAACTCATCGTCATCAACTCCCTGGTGACCATCGCCGGCATTGAGGTGCTCAAAGCCTTCCTCGACGACGGCACCGGCAACGAGACTGAGATGAAGTGGTCGGTCATCGTCTTCCTCGCCTTCTCCACCGCGGCACTTATCTATGCGGTGACCGAGCGGCTGGCGGAGCACAAATAGGGCCCGGCGCCATTCAGGGTCTATTCATCAAGAGCCGAATTGATAACTCTTTTCATTACCCTTACTGCATTGTAAACTTGCTCGCCCCGGGCTGAACCGCCCGGGAGCTGGAGCACCCATGACGAGTCTTTCCCTCTCACCACGACACTGCTGGCAGTGGCTGGCCTATCACCATCAGGCGGCCGAGGGTGCCCTTTATCTGATGTTTTTCTCCGGTCTGCTGCTGTGGGAACCCCTGACACCGACCTGGTCCCTGGCGCGCTGGAACCTGTTTTTGCACGTCGCCCTCTCGCTCACCCTGTTCCCCTTGCTGTTTGGCGCCTTCTGGCTCTCCCATCGCAGCCTGCTGCGCAAGAGCCGCAAGCCTTTTCTGCGCACCACGGGGCGCATCATCGAAGCCTTGCTGCTGGTCTGTCTGGCAAGCGGGCTGGTGCTGGTGCTGCACGGCACCCCGGGGGATAGCCTCGGCAACCTTGCCAGCTGGGCCCACTGGCTGAGCGCCCTCGCGTTGACGCCCCTGGTGCTGCGCCACGCCTGGCGCTGGACCATCTTGAAATGGCGCACCTGATCTTATGTTGAAGTTGTTGTTATCCCTGATGTTGGCCGCCCTGCTGCTGGGGACCGCCTCGGCCCGGGAGATGGGCACCGCCATGATTGCCTATGACGAGGGGAGCGCCCCGCGCCTCGTCACCGCCAACCAGAGTGCCGGCTCCGTCACCCTGCTCGAGCGGGGCACTGGCAAGCGCCTCAACGAGGTGCAGCTGGGGGGCGACCTGCGCCAGCTGGCCCGCGCCGATGACGGCACACTGCTGGTGAGCGATTATCGCGGCGATCGCCTGCTGCTGCTGGATGATGATCTCACCCTGGAAAAGGCGATCTCCACCGGCCATAGGCCCTATGGCGTCATCTTCGATCCCAAGCGGCGCTGGTTCTGGGTCACGCTGTTCGAGGGAGGGCGCCTTCAGGCTTATGACAGGGCGGGCAACCTCCAGCTGGATGCAAAAACCGCCGAGACTCCCCGCGGGCTGGCATTGACCAACGACGATCGCCTGCTGCTCACCCACGCCATGACAGGCCAGCTCGCCATCTATGATCTCGCCAAACTTGAGAAGGGCGCTACCCTCCCCAAGCCCAAGCTCATCACCCTGGCGGAAACCCACAGCGATACCCCGAGCGACTCCCAGGGCTCGCCGCGCCTGCTGGACGGTATCGCCCTCTCCCCCGATGGCAGCGAAGCCTGGCTGCCCCACGTGCTCTGGAGTTTCGATCACCCCTTCCAGTTTCAGAGCACCGTCTTCCCGGCCGTCTCCATCATCGATCTCGATGAAGAGAAGGAGCGGGTCGATGAAAGAAAACAGCTCTTCTTGCAGATCAACCTGCCCAGTGTCGGCAACCGCAGCCAGATCGTCTCCAACCCGTTCGCGGCGCGCTTCGCCGCCGATGGCAAGCGGGTCTACCTGACCCTGGCGGGTTCCGAAGACTTGCTGGTGTTCGACCTGTCGCGCAGCGGCAAGCAGAACAGCAACCGCCACCGCCGCAAGAAGTTTCAGGGGGGCGCCAAGGCGACCCAGCTCTTGCGTCACCTGCCGGGCCAGAATCCGCGCGATCTGCTGATCGATGGCGACCACATCCTGGTCCACAACGTCATGGGGCAGGATCTCACCCGTCTCAATAGCGGCGGCAGCGGCCCGTTTGCCCGGGTCACCGTCGATGTGCCCCACTTCGCCAAGCTGGTAGAGACCGATCCCCGCCCCAAAGCCCTCAAGCGTGGTGAACGATTGTTCAACCTGGGTAATACTGCCGCCAACAGTCGCTTCCCCATGGCGGGGGACAACTGGATGAGCTGCAACTCCTGCCATCTGGACGGGTTCAACTTCACCAACCGCTATCTGATGGCGGCCCATCGCCAGCAGAGCGGTGACAACGCCATCAACGGCCACGCCAACCTCGCCAACATGGTGGCGGGGGACTTTATCGGCGAATACCTGCGCATGACCCAGCAGACCCAGGGCGGCATGGGTCATGACACCCGCGATGGGGCCGAAGCGGTTGACCCCGCGAGGCCCCAGCCCGAGGTGCAGGCGATGATGGAGGATCTGCACGCTTTCGTGACCCGTGACGGCAACCTCCCCTATCTGGCCAACTGGCTCAGGCTCGATGCCCCGCGCACGGATCCTGCCAAGGCGCCGACCACCCACCCGAAAGAGTGGCTCAACTCCGCCTCCTGCCAGAACTGCCACCAACAGGCGTTCAAGGACTGGAGCGAGAGCAACCACCGGCTGATGGGCAACTCCCACCCCTACTACAAGGTGGTGCAGGCGCTGGCCCGCGAAACCGAAGGGGAAGCCTTCGGTCAGTGGTGCCAGGGTTGCCACATGCCCCAGCAGGTACTGAACGGCCAGCAGGATCTGCCCAAGGGTTCGAATATGTTCGAGCAGGGCGGTGCCTCGCTCATTGCCGCGCACCAGAAAGGCGAGCCCGTGGTGGAAGAAGGCACCGGCTGCGTGCTCTGTCATCGCATCACCAAGCTCGAGGATGCCGGCGGCAACAGCGCCTTTACGGTCAATTTGAAAGACCGCGAGAGCTATGTGTTCGAGGATGCCCCGGGCGGCAGCCTCCAGCACTGGTTGGCAGAGCGGCAGATCAACGCCCGCCCCGCCATGCACAAGGCCTCCTACCAGAAGGATTTCTACCGGGACGCGGCCCTGTGCAAATCGTGCCACAACGAGTTTGCCCCGGGCACCGGCGCCAATATCGTCAACACCTGGGACGAGTGGGAAAGCTCCAGCTTCGCCAAAGCCGAAGATCCCGCCAAACGGCGCACCTGCATCGACTGCCACATGAACCCTACACCTGGCAACGGCGGCGCGCCGGTGGCGGGCCAGTCCACCGAAAACGGCACCGTGAAAGAGCGGCTCTATCGCCACAACTTTACCGGTGCCCAGCACCAGCTGGTGGGGCTGCGCAATCCCGCGCTCGAGCAGGAGAGCCTGGCGCTGCTGCGTTCAAGCGCCACCCTCTCGGCCCGCATTGAAAACCAGAGTGGCCAACCCGCGCTGGTGGTGAGAGTCGCCAATACCGGCGCCGGCCACGCCCTGCCCACCGGGGTCGCCGATTTCCGTGAACTCTGGCTGGAGCTGACCGTCACCGACGCCAGCGGCAAGCTGGTGCTCCAAAGCGGCCAGCCGGTGGATGGCGCCGTCCCTGAGGATGCGCGGCTATTTAGAAAAGTGTTCGGCGATGCCGAGGGCAAGCCGGTGGGGCTCAAGTTCTGGCGCTACGCCAAGCTCATTGAAGACACCCGCATCCCGGCCGATGGCTGGCGCGATGAAGCCTGGCCGCTGCCGGCGGATGCCCAGGGCCCCTTCAAGGCCGATATCAGACTCAATTTCCGCACCTACCCCAAGTGGGTCAATGATGCGGTGCGCGCCGCCGAGCCGAGCTTGCCGGAGCCACCCATAGTGCAACTCAATCGGCTGCAACTGACCCTGCAGCCCCTCCCCCTCACGCCCGATACGGAGCCTCAATCCTGATGTTCGCAAGTTTTCTCATTACCCTGCGCGAGGGGCTGGAAGCCTTCCTGCTGGTCGGCATCTGCCTCTCCTACCTCGCCAAGCTGGGGGCGAGCCGCTACAACAAGTTCATCTATCTGGGGGTGGGGCTGGGTCTTATCGCCTCCCTTGTCGTCGCCTTCCTGTTCCAGGTGGTGGTGAGCCAGTTCGAGAGCGAGCGCTACAACCATTTGCTGATGGCGGGGATCCTGATCTTCGCCACCCTGGTGCTCACCTATATGGCTATCTGGATGCAAAAACAGGCCAAATCCCAGGTGGGGGCCATGACGGCGCGCATCGATGCCGCCATCGACGGTGGCAACCTGTTTGGTCTGGTACTGCTCGCCTTCCTGGCGGTGATGCGCGAAGGCTTTGAAACCGTGCTGTTCTTCTCGGCCCTGGTCTACTCCGGGCAAGGGGTGGATCTGCACCAGGGGCTGATGGGGGCGCTGGCGGGGCTGCTGGTCTCTGTGGTGCTGGTGTGGGGGCTGCTGCGCTCCACCCGCAAGGTGGCGCTGGCCCCCTTCTTCCGCTGGACCGGCCTGCTCATTATCATCATCGCCGCAGGCTTGCTCTCGTCCGCCGTCAACATGTTGCAGGCAGCGGACGTCATCACCTTCTGGACCACTCCGGTCTTCAACATCAGCCACATCCTCGACGATCAGGGGGTATTCGGCACCTTCCTGCGCGCCCTGTTTGGCTACAACGCCTCACCGGCCGGCCTGCAATTGCTGACCTGGGCCTGCTACCTCATCATCTTTGTCACCCTCTGGCATCGCAGCTATCGCCCCCAGGGGAGCGCCGCTCCGACCAGGGGCTGAGCCCGGGGATCACACTCTGTTCGGGAGCCGCGCACAGGCGCGCTCCCCCAGCTATCACGCCGTTTCGGAACACTCATGAACGACAACAACAAGAAGCACATTGCGGTGCTGGGCGCCGGCCCTGCCGGTCTGATGGCCGCCTGGCGCCTGCGCCAGGCCGGTTTTGCGGTCACCCTGTTCGAGCAGGAGCCGGTCGTGGGCGGCATGTGCGCCACCCAGACCTTCAAGGGGCGCGACGGCGAGTATCGCTTCGACTACGGCGGCCACCGCTTCATCACCAAGAACCCCGAGCTGCTCGCCTTTATCGACGAGCTGATGGGGGACGATCTGCTCCACGCCGAGCGAAAGAGCGTCATCCGCTTTGGCGGGCGTACCTATGACTACCCCCTGAACCTGCCCAACTTGCTCAAGACGGCGCCGCTGGCCCTGATGGCCGGTGCGGTGAAGGATCTGCTTCTGTTGCCCTTTGCCAAGAAGCCCACCGATTTTGCCAAGGCGAGCTTTGCCGAGTGGATCCAGAGCCACTTCGGTCGCACCCTCTACCGCCAGTTCTTCGAGGGCTACACCGGCAAGTTGTGGGGCATCAACCCGGACAAGCTCTCCGCCGACTGGGCTGGCCAGCGCATCAGCCTGATCGATCTCAAAGACGTGGCGCGCCGCCTGTTGCCAAGGCGCAACGGCAGCATGTCGGTGCGCACCTATGCCCGCAAATATCGTTATCCAAAGTACGGCTTTGGCCAGATCTTCACCACCCTGGGAGAGCGGCTGGTGACAGAGGGCGTCACAATCAAGACCGGCGCCACCATCACCCGTCTCGAGCAGGCTGATGGCCGCATCGAACGGGTGTATTGGAAACAAGATGACGTGGAGCAGAGCGAGCGCTTTGATCAGGTGATCTCCACCCTGCCGCTGCCGCTCACCTGCCAGCACCTGGGCTTGCCGTGCGATCTCCACTACCGGTCGCTTCGCTTCGTCAATATGCCCCTCAAACAGGAGAACCTGTCGGACAACACCTGGCAGTACCTCTCCGACCCCCATATTCTGGCGACCCGTCTGCAGGAGCCGCGCCGGCGCAGCCCCTTTATGGCGCCACAGGGGCAAACATCCGTGATGCTGGAGATCCCCTGCAACCCGGGGGATGCCACCTGGCAGGCACCGCTCTCTGATCTGCGCGGTCGGGTCACCGCCGATCTCGCCAGCCTCGGCGTCGATACAGCCAAGCTCGGCGATGAGACCTTCGAAGCGCGCAGTGAATACGCCTATCCGCTGATGGATCTGGGCTATCAGGCCCGCCGCAACGAAGCCATCAAGGCGCTGATGCCCATCACCAACCTCATCATGACCGGCCGTCAGGGGACATTCCGCTACATCTTCACCGACACCGCCATGGAGATGGGGATGATGGCCGCAGACATGGTGATCGACGGGGTGGACAGACGCCACACCATCTTCAATCATCGCAACGAAAATACCGTCATTGAAACCCAGAGCGTGGCGTGAGCACGATGACTGGTGTTCAACAGGCAGACAGACGCCGCAACACCTTCAATCATCGCAACGAAAATACCGTGATCGAGACCCAGAGCGTGGCCTGAGTGCCGCGCCATGGGCATAACCTCTTGGCATAAGTAAGGAGAACAGGATGACCATCCGCCCGGGTTTACTCGCCCTCACCCTGCTGCTGACCCTGAGCGGGCAGGCGCAGGCTTACTCCTACGCCGCCGCCGGCAAGGAGCCGCTGATCGATGCCCGCGAGGCACTGCTGGGCGCAGCCACTGACGGCAAGGATGCCAGCGCCACCTTGAGCGAGATTGCCGAGGAGCTGACCTATCTGGAAGAGCACCACAAGGTGGAGCTGCAAGCACCGCTGGCAGCCGCCATCAAGGCCAAAGACGCCGCAGCCACCGCCGCCCTGCTCAACCGGGCCTACAAGGCGGAGATCGAGCGCCGCCTCGAAGGGGCCAGCCAGAACCTTGGCGACTACCAGACCGCCAAGGTGCTGGTGGTCAAGAGCAAGCGCTTCCTCGATTTGATCCTTCCCTCCCTCAGTGAAGGGGATCGCAAGGCCGCCGAACAGGCGCTGGCCAAGGTGCTCGATGCCATCGGCAACCCGGGAGTGTTCGGCGTGGGTGCCAAACCTGCCGATGCCGCTGCCTTTGGCGATGCCGAAAAAGCGCTGATGACCGTGCTGGCGCCGCTTTGATGACCTCTCATCGATGACGACGGCCCCCCTCATCCCCACCCCTTCTCCCGCAAGGGGAGAAGGGGGGCGTCGCCACGGCCGATTACGCTTCGCTAATCGACCCTACTTGCTTGCCCTGCTGCAACTGGCCTGGCTTGGCTGGCTGCTGACCTTCCCCGTGGCGCTCGATTCCGACGATGCCCTGAACTTCGCCCACGGGGTGGTGCGCTTCAGCGTACTGGAGTTCTCCCCCCACTTTCCGGGCTACCCCGCCTTTATCTGGCTGGCGCGGCTGATCAATCTGGCGGTGGACGATCCGGCCCGCGCGGTGCAGTGGGCCAGCCTCTTGGGGAGCAGTTTGCTGGCGCCACTCGCCGCCTCCCTCGCGGTCAGATTGTGGCAGCGGCCCAGCCTGCTGGCGCCGGTCTGGCTGCTGGTACTAGCCCTGCCGCTCACCCCGACGCTCGCCCTCTCCGGCCTGTCCGACGGGCCGGCGCTGGCCGCCTGGCTGGGCGCGCTCCTGGCTTTGCAACAGCGCAAGATAGCGCTGGCGGGTCTGCTGTTGGGCCTCATGCTGGCCCTGCGTCCCTCCTACTTCGTGCTGGCCCTGCTGCCCCTTTGGCTGGGGATGGCGCAGCAGGGCACGCGCGTCAGGTTTGTGCTCCCCATCGCGCTGGTGGGGCTAGCCTGCCTGCTGTTTGTCTGGCAGGCCGATGGCTGGGCCTATTTCAGCGAGGGGCGGCGCTTTACCGACGGCCACTTTACCCTGTGGGGCAACACGGCGGCAGCCCACGGGGATCGACTGCTGAGCTGGGCGAATACCTTCAACGATCAGCTCACCCCGCTCTGGCCCCTGTTGATGGGAGCCTTGCTGATACTGCCACTCTGGCAACGGTCAAAAGATCACAATGCGACCCCCTCCGTGCTCTGGACGCTCTACTGGCTCGCCCTGCTGCTCTGGACCCTGTTTGGCCAGAATCCGGACAATCCCCGCCATCTCGCGCCCATCACCCTGCTTGGCCTCGTGCTGCTGGCAGGCTGGCTGCCGCGCCGGGGCGAGCTGCCAGCCATGCTGGGAGCCCTGTTGTTGCTGCTCTGCACCCTCACCCCACCGGCGGCACCAGCCATGACCCGGGCCGCCAGACTGGCCGAACAAACGTGCCCGGCGCTGGTAACCCAGTGGGGAGTGAGGCTGCTTAGGGAAACCACAACCCTGCCCGTCACCGACGGCTGGTACCGGGGGGATGCCGCCCTTGCGCTCACCCAGGGGGCCTGCCGCCTCAGCCGCCGCCCCCTGGGGGCAGAGGCGCTACCAGGCCCTTATGACACCCTCTGGTTTGCCCCCCGCTTTCACGCCGAACCCGGCCTCTGGCTCGCCCTGCCCCGCTGAACCGGGCACTGGCGAGGGCATCGCACGACTCGTCTACACTCACAGCCGGGTCTGTCAGGAACCAGTGCAATGGAAAGAAACACGAGCGGAACCGGGGAGGGGATACGGGTCGCGCTGGCCCTGTTGCTGGCCTGCGCCCTGCTGATGCTGCCGCTCTGGTGGCAGGGGGGCAGCCAGGGACACGATCTGTTTCATCACCTGCTCTCCGGCCACTACTTTGCCCGCCAGCTCTGGCAGGGGGAACTCTATCCCCGCTGGCTGATGGCCATGAACGGCGGCTTCGGCAGCCCCACCTTCTTCTTCTATCCCCCGCTCCCCTACTACGTCAGCGCCCTCTTTGCCGGGCCCGGTGCCCACCCCCAGCAAGCCATCTACCCTTTGCTTGGCAGCGCCACCCTGGCCCTGCTGCTCTCCGGGGTGTTTGCCTATCTGTGGCTGCGTGCCACCACGCCCCCTGGCCGGGCCCTGGCCGCCAGCCTGCTCTATCTGGCGCTGCCCTATCATGTCGCCATGGATCTCTATGCCCGCTTCGCCCTGGCGGAGTTCTGGGCCTTCGCCTGGGCTCCCCTTATCCTCCTGGGGCAGGATCTCGCCCACCGCGGACGACCTCAGGGGTTGCCCCTGCTGATCCTGGGGCTGGCGCTGCTGGCCTTCTCCCACCTCCCCAGCCTCTTGCTCATGATGGGGCTGGTCACCTTGCGCGCCTTCTGGTTCGCCAGACGCACCCGCACTCTGACGCCCTGCTGGCAAGCCCTCGGCGCCCAGGGGGTGGGGCTTTGCATGGCAGCCGCCCTGCTGCTGCCCGCCCTGGCGGATCAGGGGGCCATCTCCATGGAGCTGATGCGTGGCGGCATGTTCGACTACAGGCGCAACTTTCTCGACCGCCTGCCCAGCGCCTGGGAGGACTGGCGTTTTCGCGGTCACCTGGCGTGGCAGAGCATGCTGACCCTGGTCCTGCTGCTCATCGCCTGGGCAGCCGCCCGGGAGCCGCGCCACCCCGAGCTGCTGTGCTGGGGGGCGATCGGCGTCGTCGCCTTCCTGATGATGCTGCCCCCGAGCCAGCCTCTCTAGAGCCTGCTTCCCCCCTTGCAGCGGGTGCAGTTTCCCTGGCGGCTCAACCTGGTGCTCGCCCTTGCCACGGTCGCCGTGGTGGCGCTCGGCACCCAGCCCCATCGTCTCTGGCAAGGGCTATGGTGGGGAGTATTTCTGCTGACCCTCCTCTCCACCCTGGCCTATGTGCGTCACGCCCCCCTCACCCAGGCCCCCGAACGGGAGGCCATGGCATTCGAGTTCGACAGCAAGCGCAGTGCCCGGGAATACAGACCAGGGCAGGTACCGGGAGGCATGTTCGCCCCGACCCTGCTCGCCTGGAAGGAGGAGTTCCAGCCATCCGTCAGCGCCGAACCGCCAGGCGCAAGCTGGACCCTGACCCGCTGGCAACCCCGCGCCCTGGCGCTGGAGATCAAGGCCCGGGTGCCGACCCGGCTGGTCCTGCACCAATACCATTACCCCGGCTGGGAGGCCCGCCTCGACGGGCACCTGGCGCTGACGGTGAGCGCCAATCGCCAGGGGTTGATGCAACTCTGGGTTCCGGCGGGCCACCACAGCCTCACCCTGACCCTGGCGGCACGCTGGCCGGAGCGCACCGGCAATGCCCTCTCCCTGCTCGGATGGCTTGCCTGGCTCTGGCTGCTCTGGCGCCACACCAGACAAAAGGGCATCGGGCAGGATGCACCTGATCGCGCCCGCCAAAACTGATAGACTCAACACCTGCCTCTTAACCCGGCCCAGCCCACGACTCGGATACCCTATGCCCCAAGCCAGCTCCCTCTCCCCCCGTTTCCTCTTCATCCTGCTCGGCGCCCTGGCGGGCCTGACTCCCCTCGCGGTGGACATGTATCTGCCCGCCATTCCCGCCATCGCCCGGGATCTGGCTACCAGCATCGACGGCGCCCAGCTCACCATCAGCGCCTTCCTGGGGGGCTTTGCCATCGGCCAGCTCTTTTACGGGCCGCTCGCCGACAGCTTCGGCAGAAAGCCGGTGATCCTGGCGGGCCTGACGATGTTTGCCGTGGCCTCCGTGGGCTGCGCCATGGCGGACTCCTTGCCTGAGCTCCTCGCCTGGCGCATGTTGCAGGCCGCAGGGGGCGCCGCGGGTTCCGTGGTGGTCAACGCCCTGCTGCGCGACCTGTTCGAGAAGGATGCGTTTTCCCGCGCCATGTCCTTCGTCATCCTGGTGATGACCCTCGCCCCCCTGGTGGCCCCCGTGGTAGGGGGGTATATCAGCGCTCACAGCGACTGGCGGGTCATCTTCTGGCTGCTGGTGGCCATCAGCCTGCTCATCTGCCTGGTGATGCAGTGGAAGATTGAGGAGACCCTCAAACCCGAGCACAAGCAGCCCCTGCGGCTCGGGCAGGTGCTTCGCAACTACTGGGGGGTGCTCTCCCACCGTGGAGCCATGGGCTATGTGCTGTGCGGCGCCCTGTCGAGCTCCGGTATGTTCGCCTTCCTGAGCGCATCCCCCTATGTCTACATCGAGTATTTCAAGGTGCCGACCGAGCACTACGGCTGGCTCTTTGGCCTCAATATCCTGCTGATGATGGTGGTCACCTTCGCCAACAGCCGGCTGGTGAAAGGGGTCGGTGCCGAGCGCATGCTGCGATACGGCCTGACCGTGCTGCCGCTCGCCGGGGCCCTGCTCATCTACAACGCCTGGAGCCAGACCGGGGGCCTGTGGGGCATCGTCATCCCGGTCGTGCTCTTCGTCGGCCACATCAGCCTGGTGGGGGCCAACGCCATGACCGGCCTGATGGGCCACTTCCCCCAGTCCGCAGGCACCGCCTCGGCGCTGGCTGGCACCCTGCGCTTTGGCCTTGGGGCCCTGGTGGGGGTCCTGGTCAACCTCAATCCCCCCGAATCGCCGCTCCCCATGGCCATCGCCATCGCCGGTTGCGGCCTGGGGTCGGCCCTCAGTTACTGGCTGCTGAGCGGCAAGCGCGTCCCCTGATGCCTTGCAATGAAAAAGCCCTGTCCATGGACAGGGCTTTTTCATTGCAAGGCATCAGTCATCGGCCTGCAACCCACTGCGCGCCAGGATCTCGCTCTCCAGCCCATCCAGGCTTAGCTGGTTCTTCTTGCGCCAGTAGGCCTCAATCCCCTCCCGGCCCTGGCGTGCCGACCAGTTGGCAAGATCCTCCCTGTCCCCCTGGTACTCATACAGGGGCACCGACATGCCGCACGATGTCTGGACCCGTTCAATGTCCAGCAGGAAGATCTGGCGAGCCGCGACGCTTGGGGGGAACAGCGCCAGCAACGACGGCCACTGCGGATCAGTGCGGTGCAGCACCCGTGCCTGGCCATAGGCTCGCAGAATAAGCGGCGCCCCCTCGAAGGCGCAGAACATCACCGTCATGCGCGGCTGTTGCAGCACCTGGGCCGCGGACTCGTTGCCGCTGCCGGTCAGGTTGAGCCAGGCCAGGGTGTGGGCATCGAGGACGCGCAGCGAATCCCCGCCCTTGGGGGAGAGATTGACCGTCCCCTTCGCGGC
Organism: Aeromonas sp. QDB30; assembly: GCF_027707645.1. Lineage (NCBI taxonomy): Bacteria > Pseudomonadati > Pseudomonadota > Gammaproteobacteria > Aeromonadales > Aeromonadaceae > Aeromonas > Aeromonas sp. QDB30. The sequence goes on from NZ_JAPCIY010000061.1 coordinate 18,663, forward strand.
TGCCGTACCGACGAAGAAGATCTTCTGCCCCTCGATAAAGGTGACATGGCGCGGCGAAAGCGCCTCGAACAGTTGTCCCATCTTGCCTCTCCCTGGTGCCTGGAACCGGATTCCCTAAAACAGGGCGCTGTTGAGCCACAGGTGCGCCCCTATGCCGACCATATAACCAAGCAAAATGGCAGGCAACCACTTGAGGTGCCCGACGAAGGTATACATGCCCCTGGCCTGCCCCATCAGAGCCACTCCGGCGGCGGAGCCGACCGAGAGCAGACTGCCCCCCACCCCGGTGGTCAATGTCACCAGCAGCCACTGCCCCGTGCTCATCTGCGGCTCCATGGAGAGCACGGCGAACATCACCGGAATGTTGTCGATCAGGGCGGAGAGCAGGCCGATGGCGACGTTGGCCAGGGTCGGATCGCCGCCGTCATAGAGGAAATGGGAGGCAAGCGCCAGATACCCCATAAACCCGAGGCCGCCGACGCACATCACCACCCCGTAGAAGAAGAGCAGGGTGTCCCACTCCGCCTTGGCAATCTTGTTGAACACATCGAACGGCACCACCGAGCCCAGACGCAGCAGCCTGGCCTCGTCCCCGGTGCGCTCATACAGCGCCCGTGCCCGGGCCAGGGTAACGGGCTGGGTCTTTCGCAGATAGAAACTGAAAAATTGCAGGTAGCCCAGCCCCATCATCATGCCGAGCACGGGGGGCAACCCCAGGAAATGATGGCAGGCGACGGCGGTCACTATGGTGAGCACAAAGAGCAGCACGATGACAACGGCGCCGCGCCTTGGCACCACCATTTCGCCCGGCATGGCGGGCACCAGACGGGGCACCATCAGGCTCATCAGGATGGCCGGCACCAGGAAGTTGAGCAGGGCGGGGATGAAGAGCAGCAAAAACTGCTGGAACGGCACCTTGCCCGCCTGCCACACCATCAGGGTGGTGATGTCGCCAAAGGGGCTGAAGGCGCCGCCCGCATTGGCCGCCACGACGATGTTGATGCAGGCCAGGTTGATGAAGCGGCGCTCCCCGTTGGCCACGTTGAGCACCACTGAGCACATCAGCAGCGCCGTGGTGAGGTTGTCCACCACGGGGGAGATGAAAAAGGCGAGAAAACCGGTGAGCCAGAAGAGCGTACGCAGGCTGAAGCCCGCTTGCACCAGGCGTACCCGCAGCACGGCGAACAGCAGCCTGTCCTCCATGGCGTTTACATAGGTCATGGCCACCAGCAAGAAGAGCATCAGCTCGGCATACTCCAGCAGGTTGTGGCGAAAACCGGCCTGAACCAGCTCGCTTTGCCCCTGCCCCGTATAGACCAGGCCGATGGCTATCCAGATGATGCCGGCGGCCACCAGCACCGGCTTGGATTTTCGCAGCTTCAGGTACTCCTCGGCCATCACCAGGGCATAAGCCAGGGCGAAGATGGCGAGGGCGAAGAGCCCGACCCCGCTGTGGGTCAGATCGAGGGGGCCGTTGCCCGCAGCGGCGGGGGCACTGAGCAGGGCCGCCCCGGGCACGAGGCGAAGGAGTCCAGACATGGCGGCATCTCCTGGCAGGCGTCTGGCATTGAGGCTAGCAGCGCAAAAGGAAGCCGCCTCTTTGTCATCCTGATGAGCGGCCCGCCGCGGGCACTCAGGCAAACATGAGCGAGGCCCGTTGCCGGGCCCCGTCATCATGAGGTCTTCTTGCCAAAACCCGATTGCTTGAGGGTGTAGCCTGCGCTGTTTTGCCAGGCATCCAGCCCGCTTCGGTTGTTGCCCGCCACCAGGCTCGCGGCCAGGCTCGGGCTGTTGAAGAGCTGATCGGCGGTAAAGATGAAGCCCCCTTCGGGGTGGGGAGTGAGCACCCCCTTGCCCAGCAGCTCCTGGCGCAGCTCGATCACCGCCTCGCGCAGGGAGGCCGCATCCTCGCCGTTGGCGGTGGAGCCCGCCTGGACCATGAAACCGGGGTTCTGCCGCTTGCCCACCGGATAACCATGGGCCTCTGCCCCCTTGCCGTTGAAGTGGTAGAGCTCGCGCTCCCCCGGCTTGTTGTCGGAGAGGGCCTTTTGCAGGGTCATCAGCTCGTTGTAGATATCGATGGGGACCACGGCAGCCTGCTTGACGCCCTTGCTGTCGACGATAAAACTGACTTGCTTGTGTAACATCCTTGCTCATCCTGTGACCCATGGAAGGCCCTATTCTAACCACCTCAGGCGAGCGGGATCCAGCGAGGATCCCCATCCCTTTTGCAGGCGCGATCACTAACTGGCATAGTGACGGACATTGTGAAAGCCATTGACCATCAAACGGTTATACCATGCTTAGCCTGCGCAACCTCAGTAAACGCTTCGCCAACGGCGGCGAGACGCTCCCCCTGTTTGAGGGGCTGGATCTCGCCCTCACCCCGGGGGAAACCTGCCTGCTGCTGGGGCAAAGCGGCTGTGGCAAGTCCACCCTGCTCAACCTCATCGCCGGTCTCATCGCCCCGGACGAGGGGGAGATCTGGCTGGAAGAGACCCGCCTCGACACCCTGCCGACAGACGAGCGTGCCCGGCTTCGCGGGCGCCATTTCGGCATCGTCTATCAGGATTTCAACCTGCTGCCGACCCTGACCGTGGCCGAGAACCTCGCCCTGCCCCTTCAGATAAACAACCTGCCCCAGGACGATGGGCGCCTCGATGCCCTGCTCACGCGCCTTGGCATGAGCCACAAACGCCACGCCTGGCCGGAGCAGCTCTCCGGCGGCCAGCGCCAGCGGGTGGCGCTGGCCCGTGCCCTCATTCATCAGCCTCGTTGGCTGCTCGCCGACGAACCCACCGGGAGTCTCGACGAGCACAACGCCGAGCAGGTGATGGCCCTGATGATGAGCGCGGTGCGCGATACCGGCGCCGGTCTCTTGCTGGTGAGCCACAACCCGGGCTATGGCGACCTGGCGGATCGGGTGCTGCGCCTTGAAGGGGGACAGCTGGTCGAGCTCAAGGGGCGCCGCCATGGCTGACGTCTGCCGGGGGGCCTGCTGATGTTGCCGCTCAAGGCACTGCTGCGCCTCTATCGCGCTCACCCCTGGCTGCTCTTGATGAGCCTGGCCGGGCTCACCCTCGGGGTCACCCTGGTGGTGGCCATCGAGCTCTTGAACCACAGCGCCCGCACCAACTTCGTCGCCGCCCGCAGCCAGCTCGCCGGGGAGGCCAACTACCGCCTGGCCCCCCAGGGTGACCTGGATGAACAAGTCTACGTGAGGCTGGTGCGAAGCCAGCCGAACCTTGACGCCATGCCAGAGCTTCACGCCTGGCTCAAGGACGAGCAGGGGCGCAGCTTCCAGTTGCTGGGGATGGATCTCTTCAACCCCGGCCCCCTGCGCCGCCTCTTTGGCGATGCGCCAGACAGCCAACCCGATGTCTCGTTGAATCGCGCCGACAGCGTCTGGCTGGCCGCCCCCGAGGCGAGGCGCCTTGACTGGCAACCGGGCCAGTCGCGAACCTTTGTGCTGGGGGATGAGGGGCAACGCCCCCTGACCCTTACCCTGGCCGGCACCTTCGAGCCCGGCGCCGTCCCCATGGAGCGGCTGCTGGTGACCGACATCGGCCTCGCCCAGCCCCTGCTTGGCAAGGCTGGCAGACTGGATCGCATCGTCTTCAAACTCAGTGAGCAAGAGGCCAATACCTTGCAAAGAGCCTTGCAGGCGGCCCTGCAATCCTATGCCCCCCATCAGCCCCTCTGGCTTGAGCCCATCAGCCCAGCGCTCGATGCCAGCCAGCTCGGGGATGCGCTGGCCCTGAACCTTACCGCCCTCTCCCTGCTCGCCATGGCGGTGGGATTGTTCTTGGTGTTCAACGCCCAGCGCTTCGTGCAGAGCGTGCGCCGCCCCCTGCTCGCCCAGCTCATCATCCTCGGGATGCCGCCGCGCCGGGTGCTTGGCTGGCTCATGCTGGAGCTTGTGATCCTCGCCACCCTCGGCACTCTGCTCGGGCTGCTACTGGGGATCCTCTTGGCCCTCTCCCTGATGGGGCAGCTCACCCAGGCGCTGGCCGATCTCTATGGCCCCAACCCCATCGATCTGCTGCGCCTCTCCCCCGCGAGCCTTGGCAAGGCGCTGGTCATTGGCCTGCTGGGCACGCTCGCCGCCAACCTGCCCGGCTGGTGGCAACTGCTGCGCCAATCCCCCCTTGCGCTGCGAGAGGGCAACAGTCGCCCACCGGCTCACCCCTGGCAACGCCGGGGGCTTGCCATCGCCATTCTGCTGCTGTGCGCCCTGTGTCTGTGGCGGCCAGAAACCGGCCTTGGCGGCGCCCTCTTCGTGGCCGGAGGCTGGCTGCTCGCCATGGCCCTCCTGCTGCCCGATGCCCTTCGCTCCTTGCTGGGGCGGCTGCGTGCACGCGGCCCCCTCACCGCCCGGCTCGGGGTGGCCGAAACCCTCTATCACCTGGATCGCACCGCCATCGCGGTGATGGCGCTGCAACTGGCCATCGCCGCAGCCATCGGCATCGGGGTCATGGTGTCGAGCTTTCGCTCGAGCGTGGAGATCTGGCTCGGCCAGCGCCTGGCCGCCGATCTCTACGTCACCGCTCCCAAGGGGGTGGCGGGCAGCAGGGGCGCCCTCGGCGAGCAGACCCTCAACACCATCCTCGCCTCGCCGGACGTGCGCGCCGCCTCCCGCCGTTCGGTGCACCCCGCCCGCTGGCAGGGGCAGCCCATCGAGTGGGCGCAGATGGACTTTATCCCCGAGCTCAAAGCCGCCTATCCCTTGCTCGCCGGGCGCTGGCCCGCCGCTCCCGACGAGGTGCTGGCGAGCGAACCGCTGACGGTACGCCTCGGGGTCAGGGTGGGCCAGCGCCTCGAGGTAACCAGCGAGGGGGGGCCGAGGGCTTTCACCGTCACCGGCGTCTATCAGGATTACGGCAGCGACAAGGGGCAGATACTGCATGCCTTCGAAGGGGGCAAGGTGCAATCCCTTGCCCTCTTCAGCCCGGACCCCGAGCACCTTGGTGACAGGCTCAGGAGCCAGTTTGGCGAGCAGGTGAACCTGTTGCCCGCCCCCGCCATCCACGCCGCCGCCCTCAGGGTGTTCGATCAGACCTTCGTGGTGACCGAACTATTGAAGTTGCTGATCCTGGGGATCGCCTTCGTCGGCATCGGCTCGGCCTTTATAGTGCTGGGGCTGGCCCGGCGCGGCGAGTTGCAGACCCTGCAAAGCCTTGGCCTGAGCCCGCGCCACTGCCGCCGGCTGCTGGTGTGGCAAGGGGCAGGCCTCGGGCTGCTCACCGCATTGTTGGCCCTGCCGGTGGGCTATGGCCTTGCCTGGGTGCTGATTGAGGTGGTCAACCCCCGCGCCTTTGGCTGGCGGCTGGCCTTCGAGGCCGCCCCCCTGCACGCCGTCACGGCGCTCCTGCTCGCCCCCGTCTGTGGCGCGCTCGCCTCCTGGTATGCCGCAAGGAGAGTGGTATGAAAGATTGGTTGGCGCACTGGCTCAGCCATGGCTTGACGTTCCCATTGACCAGATCTCTGTCACCGCCCCTGATTCAGCGCAGAGAAGCGCACAGAGCTGCCGCGAACCATCCCCTCTCCCTTCGGGAGAGGGCCAGGGTGAGGGGAATCTTGTCCTCTTGGCTTGCAGCCCTCTTGATCCCGCTTGTTGCCATAAGCGGCCACGCGCAGGCCAGCGATCTGGGGAGCATCCTGGGTGACGGCAACGATCACTTCAAAAAGGCCCTGCCGGGTCAGTCCATCAACCTGCCCGCCGATCACGGTGCCCACCCCGACTACCGCTCCGAATGGTGGTATCTCACCGGCAACCTGAAAGACGAGCAGGGACGCGGCTACGGCATGCAATGGACCCTGTTTCGCCAAGGCATTGAACAGGAGATCACCTCGGAGAACCCCTGGCTCACCCCTCAACTCTGGTTGGCCCAGTTTGCCATCACGGATGTGAGCAAAGGCAGCCACCAGCAGGACGAGCGCACCAGCCGCCAGGGGCCAGGGCTCGCCGGTGCCAGCGGCGGTGAGTATTGGCTGAAAGAGTGGGTGCTTACCTCTCAAGGGGAATCGCTCTTTCCCGCCACCCTCAAGGTGCGGAGCAAGGCGGGGGATCTTGATGTGAAGGTGAGCGCCGCCAAGCCCGCGGTACTGCAAGGTAAAGCGGGTTTCAGCGAGAAGAGCCCGGGCAACGCCTCCTTCTACTACTCCTACCCGCGCCTGACCATCAGCGGCACCCTGATCTTGGATGGGGAGACCCGTAACGTCAGCGGTGAGGGCTGGTTTGATCACGAGTGGAGCAGCTCGGTATTGGCCCAGTGGCAATCGGGCTGGGACTGGTTTTCGCTGCAGTTTGAAGATGGCCGCGAGTTGATGCTGTTTCGCCTGCGCACCAAATCGGGACGCTCTGAGCCGGAGAACCGCTACGGCATCCTGATTGAACGAGACGGCAGCAGCCGGGTGCTGAATCCTGCGCAGATCCGCCTCACCCCCGGCAAGACCTGGCGCGGCCCCAAGGGGCAAGCCTACCCCATCGAGTGGCAGCTGGCAGCCGGCGATATGAGGCTCACCATCCAGGCGCGCCAGCCCAATCAGGCCATGACGGGGCGTTTTGACTACTGGGAAGGGGCGGTATCCGTCTCGGGGGATGCAAAAGGCGTCGGTTATCTGGAGATGACGGGCTACTGAGTCTTACCCCGTTCGCCATCGCGGATGAGCAGGTTCGACTCATGGATGTCAGCATCGGTGCGCGTTTGGCGATGCTGTTGGCCGCCTTCTCGCTGTCACAGGCGGACAGGGCGGCGGTGCAGGCGATGGCCAGCATGGCTTAGTGGTGCATTCAATCGCCGCTGAATTTACTGGAGGAAGGGTTCGCCGGTCGACGCAAGATCTGTAACCAGCTGTTACAAGGCATTGATGAGCAAGAGATAACACATGACTTGGTTGGCCGGGCGGTGTGGCAATGAAGAGAAGCCATCTCCCCTCCCCCCGTTTCTCTTGACCTTTCCCTGTAAAAATCTGACCACCATCAAGATTTCATTCAAATCCCACGGAACGGCTGTGTTTTTACTCAACAGGAGCGGTCGGCCTTTGATAGGCTACTACTCATCCGGCCCTTATAGCCCCAGAGGCATCCAGAGAGTGGCAATGTTCAATCCTATTTTATTCAGCTTGAAGGCAGCACAACGGAAGCTGAAATCCGTGCGGTAGGGAAGGTGCGAATAAGTCATATGGCACGAGAGCATTTACTGGTAACCCATTGATATTAAATGACTAAAATTTTCATTTTTTGTTCGTGGGATACTTGTTCGCACTTTCCCTAATAAGTTACCTTAGTAACCCTATTGAAAACGGCAGGATATTTATCCTGCCGTTTTTATTTTTCTATCTCGCCGCCTGATCCACCAGATAGAGGATGCTGTGATAGGGAATGCCAGCGTGCTGGCTGAGCCCCATTTCACAGGTGCGGCTATTGCTGAATCCCTGACGGCAATCCCTGGGCACTTGAGCTGCCAGGCTGGCAAGTGCCGCGGCGTTGAGCTCCGGGGTCATCAGCCCCTTGTCGCCGGCAAAGCCGCAGCACTGGATATGCTCAGGGATTATCACCTCGCGGGCACAGGCGCGGGCCACCGCCAGCATCTTATCGCCGAGCCCCATGCGCCGGCTGCTGCAGGTGATATGGAGCATCACTGTCTCATCGATGGGGGTCAGCTCAAGGTGGGGCAGCAGGTGTTCCAGCACAAAGGCAGAGGGCTCGAACACCCGAAGACCCTTGCCGAACGCCCCCGAGAGCAGTCGCTGCACGCAGGGGCTGGTATCGAGCAGCACGGGCCAGCGCCCCTGTTCGCTTGCCTGCCACAATGCATCGGCCAGCTCACTGCGCTTGGCTTCCGCTACCTCGCTCATCCCCTTGCTGTCATAGGGCATGCCGCAGCAGAGCCCCTCGATACCTTGCGGCACTATGACCCGGCAGCCCGCTTTATCCGACATTCCGCACCTGATTTAGGAATAAATTTGCCGATAGCGCTCACCCAATACCTCCAAAATGATCTGCTGG
>NZ_JAPCIY010000062.1:0-26214 GCF_027707645.1 Aeromonas sp. QDB30
ATGACTCATGATGAACCCTTTTTCATGGCTCCAGATGACAAACATGATCTCATATCAGGGACTTGTTCGCACCTTCCCTAGATTACAGGAACGGATGACTCCTAGCTGTGACAGGGTCGTAGGTTCGAATAGCGAAGCGTATTCGAACGATCGCGTATTAAGGCTGCCGCGATGATTGATATGTAAAATCAATCCAGCCTAAGTCGGGTTGATGCAGTTAGATATCGAAAGCAATCAGAGCGCTTCCAATCTGGCATACGCCGTCACCTGGCGACGTCGAGCTATAGCAGCCCCCGGCTCTGCTGACCGACCCCTTCGAAGTTCAGTGCTATGCCTTCCCCAAATTTCAGATGATGCTCCCAAACTAAAGTCGGGCACGGTATTGATCCCCCTCCAATCCGCCGAGGGTCAGAGGCAACGTCAGGGACGCCATCAGGGATGATGGCGTAGCCGCAGCGGACAGGGGCCAAATCGGGTCAGGGCGACCCCGATTTGGCGCGAGAACAAGGATGTTCGAAGCGGGCTTTGGCCGAAGCCATGGATGGCGTAGGCCAAAGTGCCGTCTGCGGCGGCCCGTCCGACGTTGGCTCTGGACCGAGGGCACTGGCGAAGCCAGCGGATTGGCGGGGGAGAAGACCTTTGGTGACTTTGGGTCTTTCCAAAGTCACTCGCCCCAGCCCGAAGGGCGGGCGAAACCCTGTCGAGGGCACTGCCCTCGCGTCCTGCACGGCGCCAGCCGTGCTGCCAACAACCAGGCACACAATTTCCCCATGACGCGAACGTCCGATTACGCTTCGCTAATCGAACCTACCGTCCTGACCAAAAAGGAGCCAACGGCTCCTTTTGCTATTGATGGCGGGTGCGCTGCGCCTTACAGCGCCTCAAGGCGGGCATACGCCGTTACCAGCCACTTGGCGCCGACGTCGTCGAACTGGATCTGCACCCGGCTCTGCTGGCCGACCCCTTCGAAGTTGAGCACTATGCCTTCCCCGAATTTTGGATGGAGCACCCGCTGGCCGAGCTTGATGCCGCTGGCGTCGAAGCTCTGCTGCACCTCGTTCTGGCTAAAGCGGCCGTACTGGGTGGGGCGGCTGACCTGAGTGCGCAGCCGGATCTCTTCCAGACACTCGGCGGGCATCTCGCGGATGAAGCGGCTCGGCTTGTGGAACATCTCGCGGCCGTAGATGCGGCGGCTCTCCGCATAACAGATGTAGAGCTTCTCCATGGCGCGGGTCATGCCCACGTAACAGAGGCGCCGCTCCTCCTCGAGCCGCCCCGACTCCTCGGTGGATTGCTGGCTGGGGAACATGCCCTCTTCCACGCCGACCAGCAGCACCAGGGGATATTCCAGCCCCTTGGCGCTGTGCAGGGTCATCAGTTGCACCGCGTCGGCATATTCGTCCGCCTGATTCTCGCCGGATTCCAGCGCCGCATGGGCGAGGAAGGCGGAGAGATCGCTCATATCTTCCAGCTCGTCCGGGCGCTGGTACTGGCGGCAGGCAGTGACCAGTTCGTCCAGGTTCTCTACCCGCGCCTGGGATTTCTCGCCTTTTTCCGCCAGATACATGGCCTTGAGGCCGGAATGCTGGATGGCGATGTCCGCCTGCTGGTGCAGGGGCAGCAGGGAGACCTGCTCTTCCAGCGCGTCGATCAGATCCACAAAGCCGCGCACCGCGTTGCCGGCGCGACCGGTCAGCACCTTGTCATTGAGCAGTGCCTTGGCGGACTGCCACAGGTTCTGGCCCTGATCCCGGGCGTTGTTGCGCAATATCTCGAGAGTGCGATCGCCGATGCCGCGGGTCGGGGTGTTGACCACCCGCTCGAAGCTGGCGTCGTCGCCACGGTTGTTGATAAGGCGCAGGTAGGCCATGGCGTCCTTGATTTCCTGGCGCTCGAAGAAGCGCAGGCCGCCGTAGATGCGGTAGGGCATGGCGTCCTGCATCAGCGCCTCTTCCAGCACCCGTGACTGGGCGTTGGAGCGATAGAGGATGGCGCAGTCGGCCAAGAGGCCACCCTTCTCTTTCCAGTCCTTGAGGCGGCCAACCACGAAGCGGGCTTCGTCCACCTCGTTGAAGGCGGCGTACAGCGAAATCGGCTCGCCCTCGGCCCCCTCGGTCCACAGCTCCTTGCCAAGGCGCTCCGCGTTGTTGGCGATGACGCTGTTGGCGGCTTTGAGGATATTGGCGGTGGAGCGGTAGTTCTGCTCGAGGCGAATGGTTTCGGCGCCCTGATAGTCGGTCAGGAAGCGCTGGATGTTCTCAATCTTGGCGCCGCGCCAGCCGTAGATGGACTGGTCATCGTCGCCGACGATCATCACCTTGCCGCTGTCGCCGGCCAGCATCCGCAACCAGGCGTACTGGATGCCGTTGGTATCCTGAAATTCGTCCACCAGGATGTTCTGGAAACGGTCACGGTAGTGCTCGAGGATGTGCGGTTTGTTGAGCCACAGTTCGTGGGCGCGCAGCAGCAGTTCGGCAAAGTCCACCAGACCGGAGCGATCGCAGGTCTCCTGATAGGTCTTGTAGATCTGCTGATAGGTGCGGGTGACGGGGTCGCCGTAGAGGTCGATGTCGCCGGGGCGCAGCCCCTCGTCCTTCTTGCCGTTGATGTAGCCCATCACGGCGCGCGGAGCCCAGTGCTTCTCGTCGAGGTTGAGCGCCTTGAGCACCCGGCGAATGAGGCGGTACTGGTCGTCGGAGTCGAGGATCTGGAAATCCTGCGGCAGCCCTGCATCCAGATGATGGGCCCGCAGCAATCGGTGGGCGATGCCGTGAAAGGTGCCGATCCACATGCCGCGCACGCCGTCGCCGATCACTTTTTCGACCCGGCCGCGCATCTCGGCCGCCGCCTTGTTGGTAAAGGTCACCGCGATGATGGAGAAGGGTGAACAGCGTTCCACCTGCATCAGCCAGGCGATACGGTGCACCAGCACCCGGGTCTTGCCCGAACCGGCACCGGCCAGCACCAGCAGGTTGCAACGGGGGGCCGCCACCGCGTCTCTTTGCTTGTCATTGAGCCCGTCGAGCAGGGTTGAAACGTCCATCACCACTCCTGTTTATTTATACAGGCGGGGATTATACGGCCTGAGCCGCCAGAGACCAAGCTGTGAGCAGCCGGGGGCCAGCCCGCCCGCCAGCGTGGCGTCGATGAGGCCGCAGGGCTGGTGCCGATGGAAGCCAGTTTTTTCATCAGGGGAGGAAAACGGTTGCGCCTAACGTCATGAATCCAAACACAAATGTCGATCGAGCCCTATTAATCCCGGAATTTAATTCTGCAAAAACACCATAAAACAAACACTTATAAGGCAATTTGCTTATATTTCAAACCGTTAACGCAAACGTTTTTCCTCTATGATCCCCTTGACCAACGGGCTGGCTCACTTACAGTTAGCCAGCGTGCTTTATGACCTGCCAAGACAGGTTGTGGACCCTCACATAACAATCAAGGATACGATCGTGACTAAAGTGCTCAAGCTGGCCACCGTGGCCGCCCTCACCCTCGCTGCCCTGTCCGCCCAGGCAGCCTCCGAGCCCGCCGTCATCTATGACACCGCAGGCAAATTCGACAAGTCCTTCAACGAAGCCGTGTTCCGCAACGGCGTCGAAGTCTACAACAAGGACAAAGGCGTCAAGGTCAAGGAGTTCGAACCTCAGAACGAAGCCCAGCGTGAGCAGGGCCTGCGTCGTCTGGCCAGCCGTGGCAACGGCCCCATCGTCGCCGTCGGCTTCAACATGGGTTCCGCGGTAGAGAAAGTAGCCACCGAGTTCCCGAACACCCAGTTCACCATCATCGACATGGTGGTCGACAAGCCGAACGTCCAGTCCCTCATCTTCAAGGAGCATGAAGGTTCCTTCCTGGTGGGTGCCCTGGCGGCCATCGCCTCCAAGACCGGCAAGGTCGGCTTCGTGGGCGGCATGGACATCCCGCTGATCCGCAAGTTCCAGTGCGGCTATGAGCAGGGCGCCAAGTACATCAATCCGAAGATCGACGTCTATCAGAACATGACCGGCTCCACCCCGGCAGCCTTCGCCGACCCGGCCAAGGGTGCAGAACTGGCCAAGTCCCAGTTCGCCAAGGGCGCCGATGTGGTCTATGCCGCTGCCGGTGGCACCGGTATCGGTGTCTATCAGGCTGCCAAGGACGAAGGCAAGCTGGCCATCGGTGTGGATTCCAACCAGAACCACCTGCAACCGGGCACCATGCTGACCTCCATGGTCAAGTCCGTGGGTCTGGCCGCGTACAAGAGCTGGGATGACGCCGCCAAGGGCAGCTGGAAGCCGGGCATCCAGTCCCTGGGTCTGGCCGAAGGCGGGGTTGACTGGGCGCTGGACGAGAACAACGCCAAGCTGATCACCCCGGAAATGAAAGCCAAGGTCGAGAGCATCAAGGCCGACATCATCGCCGGCAAGATCAAGGTGCACGACTACATGAGCGACAACTCCTGTAAGTACTGATCCTGCAAATACCGAGTCACTGCTACGACTCTCAACCAGTGATGACCGGCCCGCACGGGCCGGTTTTTAGTCTCTACTTCATGACCCGCAAGGACTGCATCATGGACCAGACAGATCGCTATGCCATCGAATTAAGGGGTATCGATAAGCGGTTCGGCGACGTGTACGCCAACAAGCAGATCGACCTTCAGGTTCGTAAAGGCAGCATTCACGGCATCGTCGGCGAAAATGGCGCCGGCAAGTCGACCCTGATGAGCATCATTTACGGTTTCTACCACGCCGACAGAGGCGAGATGCTGATCGACGGGAATCCGTTCAAACCCCATGGCTCCCAAGATGCGATTGCCGCCGGGGTGGGCATGGTGCACCAGCACTTCATGCTGGTGAACAACTTTACCGTATTGGAAAACGTTATCCTGGGGGCCGAGAACGGCTGGCGCCTGGGCAAGAGCCTGGCGGCCGCCGAGAAGCTGCTGGGCGAGCTGGCACGGGACTATGGTCTCGAGGTGCCGCTGCACGAGAAGGTCGAGGATCTGCCGGTGGGCCTGCAACAGCGGGTCGAGATCCTCAAGGCGCTCTATCGCGGTGCCCGCATCCTGATCCTCGACGAGCCCACCGGGGTGCTGACCCCGCAAGAGGCGGATCACCTGTTCGAGGTGCTGAAAAAGCTGCGGGATCAGGGGGCGACCGTCATCCTCATCACCCACAAGCTGCGGGAGATCCTGGCCATCACGGACCAGGTCTCCATCATGCGCCGGGGGGAGATGGTGGCCCATGTCGCCACCAAAGACACCGACAAGGAGCAGCTCGCCGAGCTGATGGTGGGCCGCAAGGTGCGCCTCAAGGTCGACAAGGGCACCGCCCAGCCGGGCGAGGCCAAGCTCAAGGTCGAGGGCCTCTCTTACGTCGATGACGCCGGGGTGGAACGGGTCAAATCCGTCAGCTTCGAAGTGCGGGCGGGGGAAGTGGTCGGCATCGCCGGGGTCTCCGGCAACGGCCAGTCCGAGCTGCTCAGCATGCTCGGCGGCATCCTCAAGCCCAGCAAGGGCGGCTTCACCATCGCCGGGGCGCAGCGCCACGAGGTGAGCCAGAGCCACCCGGCCGACCCGGAGCAGGTGCGCAACTTCGGCCTGGGCCACATCCCGGAAGACCGGCACAAGATGGGGCTCATCAACCGCTTCGAGGCGAAAGAGGCCTTCATCCTCGGCTATCACCGCCGTGCCCAGTACAACAAGGGCTGGCTGCAGGACAAGGAGGCGATCCGCCAGGATTGCCAGGCCAAGATGGAGAAGTGGGACGTGCGCCCGCCGAGCCCGGAGCACAAGACCGCGAACTTCTCCGGCGGCAACCAGCAGAAGCTGGTGATCGCCCGGGAAGTGGAGCAGGACCCGGATGTGCTGCTGGTCGGCCAGCCGACCCGGGGCGTCGACATCGGCGCCATCGAGTACATCCACCAGCAGATCATCGCCATGCGCGACAAGGGCAAGGCGGTGCTGCTGGTGTCGGTGGAGCTGGACGAGATCATGAGCCTCTCCGACCGCATTCTGGTCATCGCCGATGGCCGCATCGTCGGCGAGCTGGACGGCGCCAGGGCGGATGAACGCACCATCGGCCTGATGATGGCGAACATAGTTCCTGACGACGTGGCGGCAAGCCAATCACAAGGAGCCACATCATGAAGGTCACAACCACTTGTAACGGATTCGGCCTGATGATGGTCAACACACCAGTCCCCGACGATATCAAGGAGGCCCATTCATGAGCCAAGCACGTGTTCCTGCCTGGATATCCGTGGGCGTGCTGCCCGCAGTCAATATCCTGCTGGCCTTCCTGGTGTCGGCCATCCTGTTCTATTACCTCGACATCAGTCCCATCGAGGCAGCCGAAATCATGTGGTACGGCGCCTTCGGCACCGGCGAGGGGATAGGCTTCACCCTCTATTACGCCACCGGTTTCATCTTCACCGGTCTGGCGGTGGCGGTGGCCTTCCACGCCGGCCTGTTCAACATCGGCGGTGAAGGGCAGGCCTATATCGGCGGCCTCGGGGTCGGTCTGGTCTGTCTGCTGCTCGGGGACGTACTGCCGTTCGCACTCTTGCTGCCGCTCGCCATCATCGCCGGCGGCCTGTTCGGCGCGGCCTGGGCCTTCATCCCGGCCTGGCTGCAAGCCAAGCGGGGCAGCCACATCGTCATCACCACCATCATGTTCAACTTCATCGCCGCCTCCCTGATGGCCTACCTCTTGGTCGACGTCTTCAAGCCGCCAGGATCCATGGCCACCGAGAGCAAGGTGTTCGCCGTGGCGAGCTGGCTGCCGAAGATGAGCGAGCTGGCGGCCGGTTTCGGCATCGCCATGCCCAACAGCCCCCTCAACATCAGCTTCTTCTGGGCGCTGATCTGTGCGGCCCTGGTGTGGGTCTTCATCTGGCATACCCGCTGGGGCTACGAGATCCGCTCCGTGGGCGCAAGCCAGAGTGCCTCCGCCTATGCGGGTATCTCCTACCCCAAGGTGGTGATCCTGGCCATGGTGATCTCCGGCATGCTGGCGGGCTTCTTCGCCCTCAACGTGCTGCAGGGTGAGCTGCACCAGATCAAGCTCAACTTCGTGGAAGGCTTCGGCTTCACCGGCATCGCGGTGGCCCTGATGGGCCGCAACCACCCGGTCGGCGTCATCATCGCCAGCCTGCTGTTCGGCTTCCTCTACCAGGGTGGCGCCGAGCTCAGCTTCGAGTTCGGGGTGGACCGCAACATCGTCGTGGTGCTGCAGGGTCTGGTAATCCTGTTCTGCGGCGCCCTGGAGCACATGCTGCGCCCGCGCATCGAGCAGGCCTATCTGGCCTTTGCCAACCGCCCGGCCGCCCAAGTGAAAGGAGCCTGATCATGTTCGAAATGCTGATCCTGATGCTGGATGCCACCATCCGCACCGCACCGCCACTGATCCTGGCGGCCATGGATGACGGGGATGTTTTGCGAGCCGAAGGGAGTCCAAGCCATGTTTGAAATGCTGATCCTGATGCTGGACGCGACCATTCGTACCGCACCGCCGCTCATCCTGGCGGCCATGGCCGGGATGTTTTGTGAACGCTCCGGGGTGGTCAACATCGCCCTGGAGGGCAAGCTGCTGGCCTCCGCCTTCGCCAGTGCGGCGGCGGCCGCCGTCACCGGTTCCGCCTGGATTGGGCTGGGGGTCGGGGTGGGGATCTCCATCCTGTTCGCCCTGCTGCACGGCTTCGCCACCATCACCCACCGGGGTGATCAGGTGGTGAGCGGCATGGCCATCAACATCCTGGCGGCCGGTCTCACCGTGACCCTGGGGCGCTACTGGTTCGATCAGGGCGGCCAGACCCCGGCGCTCTCCGGTGCGGCGCGCTTCGCCCCCATCGACCTGCCCTATGCCAAGGAGCTCTATGACGTACCCGTCATCGGCCAGCTCTACAGCGAGCTCTTGAGCGGCCACTCCCTGCTGGAGTACGTGGCCTTCGCCGCCGTGCCCCTGGCCTGGTGGGTGCTGTTCCGCACCCGCTTCGGCCTGCGGCTGCGGGCGGTGGGCGAGGCTCCGGCCGCGGTGGATACAGCCGGTATCTCCGTGGTGCGCATGCGCTACACCGCCCTCATCATCGGCGGCCTGCTGGCGGGGATCGGGGGCACCTATCTGGCGGTGGCCCAGACCGCCCAGTTCATCCCCAACATGAGCGCGGGCAAGGGCTTCATGGCGCTGGCGGCCCTGGTGTTCGGCAAGTGGCGCCCCTGGAACGCCATGGCGGCCTGTCTGCTGTTCGGCTTCCTCGACGCGGTCGCCATCCGGCTGCAAGGGGTCAGCATCGGCGATTTCCCGATCCCGGTGCAGGCCATCGAGGCGCTGCCCTACATCCTGACGGTCTTCCTGCTGGCCGGTTTCATCGGCAAGGCGGTGGCCCCCAAGGCCCTCGGCACCCCCTACGTCAAGGAGCGGGAATAGCCCCGCCCTTCATGCCATGCAAAAGGCCCGCACATGCGGGCCTTTTCTTTGAGATATCCAGGATGTTCTTGGCTGAATAGAAAAATAACCCGGCCTTGTCAAAGAACGGGTTATTCCTTCATCAGCACAACATATCAATAAACCTGTAATTAGCCGGGTAATTTATCGGCTAGAACCATACTTTCTTATTGATAATATAGGTCTGCTCAAATTCTTCATCTGACTTGGAGATATAAACAACAAATTCGATGAAGGCAATGATCCCGATAACAACCGACGGCAAACCAAGCAGAATGAAACCAAGCAGAAATATCAGCAGCATGATCACACCTTGTTTGGTGTAACCCAGGTAGAACTTGTGAGCACCGAAAGCGCCCAGGAAAAATGCAAACAGCGCAGCTGCGACCTTCTTGGAAGAACCAGCATTAGAGGCTATGGCATAGATGGCTTTTGCATGCTCGCCTTCAATAGAAAAATCAACTTTCAAGCCACTCTTCGGGAGCTGATTCCCTTTCCATTCAATAATGTCAAACTGATATCTATTACTATCATCCCCAGAAATCAAACCAGTACGAGCTGATTCATTAAAATCAATAACCGTGCCTTTCATTATTATCTGTCCTTTAGCAATAAGAGGATAAAGACCCGGTATGAACAGGTCTATTGCGTTTGACAGGCTACAACAACAAAGGCTCATTTGAAACAAAAATTCATTTATGAATACTTGTATTCTACCAACCCATTCAAGCCTCTTTCTTATACCTGTATCGCCCCCATCAACCGATGGGCCGTACCAGGGCGGGTTGGTGGGGATCACTGAGGCGCTCGGCCAGATAGTCCACCAGCAGCCGCACCTTGGGGGAGAGGTGGCGGTTGTGGGGATAAAGGGCCCAGATCCCCTCCTCGGGGGCCCGCAGCTCCGGCAGCAGCTCGATAAGCTCGCCTTGGGCGAGGTGGTCGCTCACGTAGTAGTCCGGCAACTGGATGATGCCGATCCCCTTGATGGCCGCATCCAGCAGGGCGTGGCCGCTGTTGCACTGAAGCAGACCGCGTACCCGCACGCTGTGGGGTTTACCGTTCAGGGTGAAGTGCCACTCGTCCCCGTTGCCCACCAGGCAGGTGTGACGGGCCAGCTCCGAGAGACTGTTGGGCATGCCGTGGCGGGCGGTGTAGGCGGGGGAGGCGCACACATAGGGTACCCGCTGCGCCAGCTTGCGGGCCACCAGGGTCGAATCCTTGAGGTGGCCGAGGCGGATCGCCAGATCGAACCCCTCGTGCACCAGATCCAGCAACTGGTTGGTGAGGTTGAGGGTCACCTCCAGCTGGGGGAAGCGCACCATGAAGTCGTTCACCAGGGGGGCGATGCGGCTCTCGCCGTAGGAGACCGGGGCCGTGATGCGCAAGGAGCCCTGGGGCACCGCCTGATGGCGCCCCACCGCCAGCTCCGCCTCGTAGAGGTTGTCCAGCAACTGGCGGCAGTGGCGAAAATAGATCTCCCCGAGTTCGGTGAGTCGCACCTGGCGGGTGGTGCGCAGCAGCAGCTTGGCCTGCAGCCTGTCTTCGAGCTGCGCCACCTGGCGGCTCACCTGGGCCACCGACACCCCGAGCTTGCGCGCGGCCGGGGTAAAGCCCCCCTGCTCCGCCACGCTGACAAATTCACAGACCCCTTCCCAGCCGAACATTATTACCTGTGTGTAAAAGTGATTTGATACTTAGCGTTATTATCACCAAATCGGCGGGAAACTACACTGGATCTCCGAACTCATTTCCGTTCATCCAACCACTACGAGGACGTCATTCATGGCACAGGTTCAGAGCATCAAGTGTAAAGCCGCCATCGCCTGGGGACCGGGTCAGCCCCTCTCCATCGAAGAGGTCGAGGTCATGCCGCCCCAGGCCGGCGAGGTGCGGGTGCGGATCGTCGCGACCGGCGTCTGCCACACCGATGCCTTCACCCTCTCCGGTGAAGATCCGGAAGGGGTCTTCCCCTGCATTCTGGGCCATGAAGGGGGCGGTATCGTCGAGTCCGTCGGCGAGGGAGTCACCAGCGTCAAGGTCGGCGATCACGTGATCCCGCTCTACACCCCCGAGTGCGGCGAGTGCAAGTTCTGCAAATCCGGCAAGACCAACCTGTGCCAGAAGATCCGCGCCACCCAGGGCAAGGGGCTGATGCCGGACGGCACCACCCGCTTCTCCAAGGACGGCCAGCCCATCTACCACTACATGGGCACCTCCACCTTCAGCGAATACACGGTACTGCCCGAAATCTCCATCGCCAAGGTGGATCCGGCCGCCCCGCTGGAAGAGGTCTGCCTGCTCGGCTGCGGCGTCACCACCGGCATCGGCGCCGTGATGAACACCGCCAAGGTGAAAGAGGGTGAGAGCGTCGCCATCTTCGGGCTGGGGGGCATCGGCCTCTCCGCCATCATAGGCGCGCGCCTGGCCAAGGCCGGCCGCATCATCGCCATCGACATCAACGAGAGCAAATTCGAGCTGGCCCGCAAGCTGGGCGCCACCGACTGCATCAACCCGAACACGTTCGACAAGCCCATTCAGGAGGTGATCGTCGAGATGACCGACGGCGGCGTCGACTTCTCCTTCGAGTGCATCGGCAACGTCAAGGTGATGCGCGCGGCGCTGGAGTGCTGCCACAAGGGCTGGGGCGAATCGGTCATCATCGGCGTGGCCGGCGCGGGCCAGGAGATCAGCACCCGTCCGTTCCAGCTGGTCACCGGCCGGGTGTGGCGCGGCAGCGCCTTCGGGGGCGTGCGCGGTCGCAGCGAGCTGCCGAGCTACGTACAGCGCTACATGCAGGGTGAGTTCAAGCTGGACGACTTCATCACCCACACCATGCCCCTCGAGCAGATCAACGAGGCGTTCGATCTGATGCACGAAGGCAAGAGCATCCGCACCGTCATCCACTACTGATCCCATGAGCGCCCCGCCCATCGATGCATGGGCGGGGCAAGGAGTCCTTACATGAATCTGGACATCATCAGCAGCAACAAGAGCTTCGGCGGCTGGCACAAGCAGTATCGCCACCGCTCCAATGTGCTGGGGTGCGAGATGCGCTTCGCCATCTACCTGCCGCCCCAGGCCCTCACCGGCCAGAAAGTGCCGGTGCTCTACTGGCTCTCCGGTCTCACCTGCACCGACGAGAACTTCATGCAAAAAGCCGGGGCCCAGCGCATCGCCGCCGAGCTCGGCATCGCTCTGGTAGCGCCGGACACCAGCCCCCGCGGTGAAGGGGTGGCGGACGATCCCGGCTATGACCTCGGCATGGGGGCGGGTTTCTACGTCAACGCCACCCAGACCCCCTGGCGGGATCACTACCAGATGTACGATTACGTCACCCGGGAGCTGCCCGAGCTCATCGAGACCCACTTCCCTGTCTCGACGAAGCGCGCCATCAGCGGCCACTCCATGGGAGGCCATGGCGCCCTCATCGCCGCCCTGCGCGAGCCGGGTCGCTACCGCTCGGTGTCGGCCTTCAGCCCCATCAGCCACCCGAGCCGCTGCCCCTGGGGCCAGAAGGCCCTCGGCGCCTACCTCGGCAACAACCCCCTGCTGTGGCAGGAGTGGGATACCTGCCAGCTGCTGCGCCACCACGACAGCCCGCCCCTGCCGACCCTGGTGGACGTGGGGCTGGACGACCCCTTCCTGGCGGAGCAGCTCGGCATCGACACCCTGGCCGAAGTGGCCGCCACCCGGGCGTGGCCCCTGACGCTCAACCGCCATGCCGGCTACGACCACAGCTATTACTTCGTGGCGAGCTTCATCGAGGCACACCTGCGCTTTCACGCCAACCACCTGGGCGAACCGGCCTGAGGCTGATCCGCTCGTGGCCGCCCCGTCAGCGGGCGGCCATTCACCCGGAAACAGGAGACAAGGATGCCTCTCTTCACCACATTGCTGGCCATGCCTGATCAGTTCGAGCGGCTGCTGGCACAGGTCCCCACCGACCGTCTGGACTGGGAACCCGCCAACTGGGCCGGGATCCCCTCCGAGCGTTTCAGTGCCAGGGGGCACCTCTGCCACCTGCTGGACATCGAGGTGCTGGGCTATCAGGTGCGGTTTCGTCGCACCCTGGCGGAGAGCCGGCCGGAACTCGCCTCCCTCGATGGCTATCAGCTGGCGCTGGACCATGATTACCCCCGGCAGGATACCGCCACGCAGCTCGACCGGTTTCGCACCGCCCGCCTGCAGACCGTCGAATGGCTGAAGACGGTACCGTCCGACGCCTGGCAGCGCCGCGCCCGCTATGGCGGCTATGGGGAGGTGACCCTGGACGGTCTGGTGCGCCTGCTCGCCAGCCATGACCACCAGCACCTCGCCGGCATGCAGTGGCTGCTGATGCGCCTGAACGCCGATCTGGGCCTCGCACTCCCCCTCGAGTGAGGTGTCGTCCCACAGTGTCGCATCCTGCAAAAAGGCCCCGAGGGCCTTTTTCATTGTTGCGATGATGGGATCAGCTCCCCAACCGGCTCACCTGACCCGAACCCGCGATCTCGCTGGTCAGCGCTGGGCTGCCCCAGTAGTTGACCGCACCGGCACCGGCGATCTCTATCTTGAGCCGCGACTGAGCCCGCACCTCGACCTCGCCACTGCCGGCGATGCTCACCTCGACCTCCTCGCTGGCGAGCCCGGCCCCCTTGACGCCACCGGCGCCGGCGATGTTCAGCGCCATCACCCGGGCGGAGCCCTGCCCCAGATCCAGGTTGCCCAGCCCGGCGATGTTGCCCTCCAGCCGATCCAGAGTCAGCCCGCTGGCGACGATGTCCCCCGTGCCCGCCAGAGAGAGCACCAGATCATCCCCCTTGAAGTCGCGCAAGGTGCCGTTGCCAACTCCCGCCAGTGCCAACTCGTGCAGCGTCGGCAGGGTGATGGTGATCTCCAGCGGCTGGGTGGGGTCGAGCCGGTAGCCATCCTTGACCTCGATCTCCAGCTTCTCCCCCTGCTCGGTGAGCACCAGATAGGGCAGCAGGTTGGCCTCCCCCTTGACCCTGAGGGTGTGGCTCTCTCCCGCCACCAGGTACAGGTTGGCGGGCACGCCCGCCAGCACCCGGGTCACCTCCCGCCCCAGGGGATGCTGCTGCTCCACCACGGCCCCCTCCCCGCGCACCTTGACGTCATCCTGCCAGCTGCATCCGGTCAGTCCCAGGGCCAGCACCACGCCCAGCATCCATTTCATCCCGCTACTCCTCGTTTCCTCTTTGCCGCACGGCGCGGCAGGTGAGTGGCAATCAGCAAACCCTGTGCCATATGGCTAACATCATGATTTATCTATCCATTTCAATATTTCGAGGCTCGAAGGGTCCATAACAAAGAGTCATTCAGACCACAATCTGGTCAATCTGACCACACCCGAAGGGGGGTGTTGACCCATTTTTTGGGTTGCCGCCCCGGTTCGTTGAGCCAATAGTG
Source organism: Aeromonas sp. QDB30 (assembly GCF_027707645.1). Classification (NCBI taxonomy): domain Bacteria; kingdom Pseudomonadati; phylum Pseudomonadota; class Gammaproteobacteria; order Aeromonadales; family Aeromonadaceae; genus Aeromonas; species Aeromonas sp. QDB30. The sequence goes on from NZ_JAPCIY010000062.1 coordinate 13,836, forward strand.
ATACCTGGTGCGTATAGAGCACTCCATCGCTGCTTCACCCGCCAGAATCAACAAGGAGTCAGAGCGTGACCCAAGCCAGCCACTCATTCGTCCATCCGGGCCTGCCTGCCCCCACCCGCACCCCGCTGCTGACCGGCGACGATCCCGACCACAAGCGCCGCGAGCTCCTCGCCTACTTCTGCCAGACCTTCGATCTCTACGACTCGCTGTTCGACTGCCTGGCCGACGAGCGGGCCTGGTTCAACAAGGCGATCCCCCTGCGCCACCCCCTCATCTTCTACTACGGCCATACCGCCGCCTTCTTCGTCAACAAGCTGCTGACGGCCCGCCTCATCGAGGGCCGCATCGACCCCCGCATCGAGGCCCTGGTCGCCATCGGGGTGGACGAGATGAGCTGGGACGATCTGGACGAAACCCACTACGACTGGCCCACTGTGGCCGAGCTGCGTGACTATCGGGGCCGGGTGCGCGCCCTGGTGTGTGAGTTCATCGAGCGAATGCCGATCGAGCTGCCCATCCATTGGCAGAGCCCGGCCTGGGTCATCCTGATGGGCATAGAGCACGAGCGCATCCACCTCGAGACCTCCAGCGTGCTGATCCGCCAGCTGCCCCTGTCCTGGGTGCGCAGCCAGCCCCAGTGGCCGGTCTGCCCCGAGGCGCGCCACGATCTCGCCGCCGTCCCCGTCAACACCCTGCTGCCGGTGGCCGGCGGCCAGGTGCGCCTCGGCAAACAGGATGCCACCTACGGCTGGGACAACGAATACGGCGAGCGCCACATCGAGCTGGCCCCCTTCCAGGCCAGCCGCATGCTGGTGAGCAACGCCGAATACCTGGCCTTCGTGCAGGCGGGCGGCTACGAGACCCGTGACTGGTGGGATGACGAAGGCTGGGGCTGGCGCCAGTATGCCAAGGCCCGCATGCCCACCTTCTGGGTCGGCGACCCCCTCGAACCCGAACAATTGCATCTGCGGCTGATGACCGAGCAGGTCCCCATGCCCTGGGACTGGCCGGTGGAGGTGAACCAGCTGGAGGCCGCCGCCTTCTGCCGCTGGAAGGCGGATCAGACCGGCCTGCCCGTCCAGCTACCGAGCGAGGGGGAGTGGATGCTGCTACGGGAACAACTGGCCGGCGATCAGCCGGACTGGATGGAGGCCCCCGGCAACATCAACCTGGCCCGCTTCGCCTCCTCCTGCCCGGTGGATGCCTGCCCCCAGGGCAGCTTCTTCGATCTGGTGGGCAACGTCTGGCAGTGGACCAGCACCGCCATCGACGGCTTCGAGGGGTTCAAGGTGCACCCCCTCTACGACGACTTCTCCACCCCCACCTTCGACGGCAAGCACACCCTCATCAAGGGCGGGAGCTGGATCAGCACCGGCAACGAGGCGCTCAAGTCCTCCCGCTACGCCTTCCGTCGCCACTTCTTCCAGCACGCGGGCTTCCGCTACCTGGTCTCACGCCATCAGGAGCCCGTCATCGTGAACCCTTATGAAACCGACACGCTCGTCGCCCAGTATCTCGACTTCCAGTACGGTCCGAGCCACTTCGGGGTCGCCAACTACGCCGAGGCTCTGGCCGGTCTTGCCAGCGAGCTGTGCAGCCGCCATGAGCGGGCGCTCGACATCGGCTGCGCCACCGGTCGCGCCAGCTTCGAACTGGCTCGCCGCTTCGCCCACGTGGACGGGGTGGACTACTCGGCCCGCTTCATCGACGTGGCCCTGACCCTGGCAAGACAGGACAGCTTCCGCTATGCGGTGCCGGTGGAAGGGGATCTGGTGGAATATTGCGAGGCGCGCCTCTCCCGCCACGAGCTCGGTCGCGAGCAGAGCGAGCGGGTCCACTTCAGCCAGGGGGATGCCTGCAACCTCAAGCCCAAGTACGGCGACTACGACCTGGTGCTCGCTTCCAACCTGATCGACCGGCTGCGGGAGCCCGCCCGCTTCCTGCGGGACATAGCACCCCGGCTGCGCAGCGGTGGCCTGCTGGTGCTCACCAGCCCTTATACCTGGCTGGTGGAATATACCCCGCCCGCCAACTGGCTCGGCGGCATTCGCGAAAACGGCGAGGCGCTCACCACCTATCAGGCGCTGCAACGGCTGCTGGCGGCGGAGTTCGAGGAGCACTGCCCGCCCCGGGATGTGCCCTTCGTCATCCGCGAAACCGCCCGCAAATACCAGCACACGGTGGCGCAGCTGACCGTCTGGCGCAAACGCTAATCCGCCGATCGGCACGCAGATGAGAAGAGGGAGGCCAACGGGCCTCCCTCTTGTTATGGCAATAAAAACGGCGCGAGTATCAATGCCCCTGCTCGTGATAGCGGCGGGCCAGCACGGCGCAGACCATCAGCTGGATCTGGTGGAAGATCATCAGCGGCAGCACCATCACCCCGACGCTGGCGGCCGGGAACATGACGTTGGCCATCGGCACCCCGTTGGCAAGACTCTTCTTGGAGCCGCAAAAGACGATGGTGATCTCGTCCGCCTTGTCGAAGCCGAGGCGGCGGCTGATCCAGACGTTCCAGCAGAGCACCAGCGCCAGCAATACGCAGCTCAGCAGCACGATACTGGCCAGATCGTACCAGCCGACCTGGTGCCAAATCCCCTGCACCACCGCCTCGCTGAAGGCGACGTAGACCACCAGCAGGATGGAGCTCTGATCCAGCTTGCCGATGAGCGGACGGTGGCTGTCGACCCAGCGACCGATCAGCGGACGCGACAGGTGACCCACCACAAACGGCAGCATCAGCTGCATCATGATGGACTGGATAGAGTGCCAGGTGTCGATCCCCTCCCCCTGCACGTGGATCATCATCCCCACCAGCACCGGCGAGAGGAAGATGCCGAGGATGCTGGAGGCCGAGGCGCTGCACACCGCCGCCGACACATTGCCCCCCGCCATCGAGGTGAAGGCGATGGCCGACTGCACGGTGGCAGGCAGAGCGCAGAGATAGAGGAAGCCGAGGTAGATGGCCGGGCTCAGCCAGCCCGGTACCAGTGGCGTGAGCAGCAGCCCCAGCAGCGGAAACAGCACGAAGGTGCTGAGCATCACCACCAGATGGAGCCGCCAGTGGCCGAGGCCTGCCAGCAGGTTCTGGCGCGACAGCTTGGCGCCATGCATGAAGAACAAGAGCGCCACCGCCAGCTTGGTCAGCAGACCGAACCAGACGGCCACCTGCCCCTCGCAGGGGAAGAAGGAGGCCAGCGCGACCACCACGATCAGTACAGAGGTAAAGGGATCCAGACGCACGAGCGGTCTCCGGTGAAAGCAGATCCCGTCCCCGCGCGGGGCCGGTGATCGGGGACGACAGGAAACACAACAGGAGCTGTGGCGCAGCTCCTGTTGAAACGGATCCCCAGCTTACCCCGATAAGCGGGAGGCGCAAAGTTGAGCGACTACCTCATTTGTTTCATTTTGTTAAGCGGACAAGGGGCCACTCGGAAACCACCCCTGCCCGCGCCTTTCACCAAAAAAACGGGCGACCGAGTCACCCGTTGCTCTTTTGGCTTGCTCAGCTCTGCTTGGCCAGCGTGCCGCTGTCGTTCGCCCCCCTGACCAGCCTGCGGGCCTGCCGCTTCTCGAAGCGGGAGATCCACCAGTAGGCCAGCGCCGAGAAGACCGCCGTCATGAAGACGTTGATGAAGAAGGCGCGCACCAGATCCACCCCGGCCGGGAAGGCGGAGGCGCTCATGCTCACCACGAAGATGGCGATCAGCACCGACACCACCCCCATACCGAAGGTGCGCGATCCCATGCGGAACTCGCGCGGGGTGTCGTCGTGTTTCCAGCGGAACACGAAGTAGGCCACCATGATGAAGATCGGCGGCAACATGGCGGTGCCGGCGGTGAGGTTGATGGCGGTGTTCATCATCTGCTGCACCGATTCCGAGCCGAATCCGTTGACCACCAGCATCACGAACACGAAGGCAAACTGCCACCAGGCGGCGCGCACCGGCACGCCGTGCTCGTTGAGCTGGGTGGTCTTCTCGCCGTACACCCCCTGGGGGATCTCGGAGAAGTGGATCTTCACCGGCGCCGAGGTCCACATCATCATGGAGCCGAACATGGCGATGAACAGCACCACGCCGACGAAGCGGCCCACCAGCGCTTCCGACAACTGGAAGTACTGGGCCATGCCGGTGAAGATCTCCACCATGCCGCCGGCATAGGTGAGGCTCTCGCGCGCCACGAATACGTTCACCAGCAGGGAACCGAGGGCATACATGGCACCGATCACGATACCTGCGCTGATGATCACCTTGATAAAGGACTTCTGGCCCCCCTTCACGTCATTGAGGTAGGCCGCTGCCGTCTCGGCACCGCCCGCCGCCTGGAAGATCCAGCACATGATGCCGAGCGTCGCCCAGTTGACGGTGGGGGTCATCGCCTCCAGGGTGATGGGCTGGGCCGGCACGTGATCGCCGCCGAGGGCCATCAGCGCCCCCAGCACATAGATGGCGAACAGGGCAAACACCCCGTAGGCCACGATCTCGGCAATCTTGCCGAGCCAGCTCGCCCCCTTGGTGGAGATGTGGGTCGCCGCCGCAAACAGCACGATGGAGATGACCGAGGTGACCATGGGCGAGAAGCTGTACTCATAGCCCAGCATGGCGTAGGAGGCGTAGGCGATGACGTTGGGCAGCAGGGAGACGAACCAGAACAGGTTCACGAACCAGTAGAGAAACGAGCCCAGATAGGCCATCCGGGTGCCGAGCGGCTTTTTCAGCCAGTCGTACATCCCCGACTCGGAGTTTTTATTGGCCGAGACGAACTCGGCGATGATGAAGACGAACGGGATGAAGTAGACGATGGTCGCCAGCAGGAAGATGGGGGCGGAGCTGAGCCCCAGCTCGATGTTGTTGTTGACGATGTTGCGCACGTTGAACACGGCGGCAAAGGTCATCGACAACAGGGCAAACTTGCCTATGGTGCCGCGTACGGATTCAGACATGGTGTCCTCCAGTGGACTTGCGCTCCTTGCGGGTAACGCTGTGACTCTGTGATGTGTTCGGCAAGGGTCTGTCGGCCCCGCGCGTTACTCTCTTGTTATGATCGGCCCGCGTGGACGACCTCGTTGGTGAACCGGTGCCGTCTCCCGCACCGGCTCGCAATCCCGTTCAGACGATCGGGGTGCCCGGCGCCATCGGCACCCGCGGCTGCAACAGCACGCTCTGGCGCTCGTCCGGGGTCTCGGCGCAGAGCAACATGCACTCGGAGCGCTCGCCGCGCATCCTGGTGGGTTTCAAGTTGGTCAGTACCACCACCTCGCTGCCCATCAGCTCCTCTTCGCTGTAGTAAGGCACCAGACTGGTGACGGTCTGCAGCGGCCGCTCGCCACCCACGTCGATCTGGACGATGTAGAGTTTGTCGGCACCGGGGTGACGCACCACCTCCAGCACCTTGCCCACCTTCATCTCGACCCGTTTGAATTCGGCAAACTCGATCGTCTCGCTCATGCACTTTTCCTTTTCTGGTTCAACGGTTTGCGGGTGGCCAACGGCCACCCGGTTTGATGGGGTCATGACGGCTGGATGACGACCTGCGCCGCTGGCTCGGCCTCTTTCGCGCGCGCCTCGGCGCTGAGGGAGGCCTCGTATCGGTTGTATTTCCACCAGGCGAAGCCGAGGAAAATCACGATCCCGCCGACGTTGTAGAAGACGATGGTCATGATGTCGGCGCCGGTCGGGAAGGTGGAGGCGAGGAAGCCCACCGAGAAGATGGCGATCAGCACCGACACCACGGCGATGCCGGTGGTGCGCGACCCCATCTTGAACTCCCGTGGCAGGTGGTCGAGCTTCAGGCGCAGATTGAGGTAGGCCAGCATGATGAACAGCGGCGGCAGCATGGAAGCGGCAGCGGTCATGTTGATGACGGTGTTCATCAGATCCTGCGCTGTGTTGGAGCCCAGGGTCGGGATCACCATCAGCGGCAGCACGATGAGGTACTGGATCCAGGCTGCACGGGCGGGCACGCCGTTCTCGTTCAGCTCGACGGTTTTCTTGCCGAAGATGCCGGCCGGGATCTCGGAGAAGAAGATCTTCACCGGGGTCGCGGTCCACATCAGCAGGGAGCCGAACATGGCGGTGAAGGAGACCAGACCCACGAAGCGGTTCATCAGGATCTCCGGCAGGCCGAAGTAAGCCGCCAGCCCCTCGAACACCTGCACCGAGCCGCCGGTGTATTTCAGGGTGTCGCTGTGGACGAACACGTTGATCAACAGCGATGCGATGGAGTAGAGCACCCCGATAAAGATCCCGGCGATGATGATCACCTTGACGAAGGATTTGGAGCCGCCTTTCACGTCATTGACGTAGACCGCCACCGACTCGGCGCCACCAGCCGCCATAAAGATCCAGGTAGTGATGCCGAGGAAGGCCCAGCTGAAATCGGGGACCATGGCCTCTACCGTGATGGGGTCGGCTGGCTGTACGCCGCCCACCAGTGCCGCACCCGCCAGCAGAATGTAGGAGAGGGTCAGCAGCAGCATCAGGGACGAGGTCACCGAGGTGATGGGGCCGAGCATCTTGGCGCCGTTGGTGGAGACGTAGGTGGCAAAGGCAAACAGCACCATGCTCAATGCCGTGGTCGCCACCGGGGTGAGAATGTACTCGTAGCCGAGGAAGGCATAGGAGGCGTAGGCGATGACCCGTGGCAGCAGCGAGGTAAAGAAGAAGAGGTTCACGAACCAGTAGGTGTAGGCGGAGATAAAGGCCCAGCGACCGCCGAGGGAGCTCTTCACCCAGGCATAGACGCCTGCTTCGGAGTTCTTATTCAGTGACACAAATTCCGCAATGATCAGGCAGAACGGAATGAAGTAAAAAAGGGTGGCCAGAAAGAACATCGGGGCCGAGGCCAGACCGATTTCGATGTTGTTGTTGATGACGTTGTTGAAGCTGAATACCGCCGCGAAGGTGAGCGACAGCAGACCAAACTTGCCTATCGTATTGCGTTTGGAATCAGACATGGTGCATCTCCAGACCTGTAGTTATCTCGCGAAAGAGCGGGGCATGATTTGTAGGGTGAGCCCCGCCCTTCCGGCTTTGTCAGTGCAGAACCGGCGGCTTGTTATTTGTTTTTGAAGTAGCCGCCTTCGACGGTGACCTTGATGATCAGCTTGCGCACCGGGCTGTCGCCTGCGAACCGGTAAGCCTCGTCGTTCTCGAAGATCACCACCTGCCCATTGCCGACCTGCTGGCGCTCACGCACCTCACCGGCCAGCCACTCGCGGTCGGTGGTATCGTCATAGGCCTGCTCGACCGCCAGCTCGCTCTTGGCAGCCCACTCCACCGTCTCTTCCCCTTCCAGGTAGTAGTGAACGTCGAAGTAGCGGCGCTGCCCCTCGAACAACGAGGTGGCCGGGCTGGCCCCCTCCTGCAAGCGGTAGGTGAGGGAGTCACCGATGGAGTGGCAGATGCCGGGCTTGAGGTTCGGCAGGTTGTTGATGGCCTCCACGCAGCGGCTCCACTTCTTGCCCTCCCGGTAGATGTTTTTGAACAGGGTCAGGTTGTCCAGGGTGATCATGCGAGGTTCCTCCCGCCGTTGATGGTGAGATCGAGCCCGGCCAGCGCAGCCGGATTGAGGTTGCCACGGGCGATAGGTAGCAGGGTCAGGCCGAAGCTGAACGGTTCGAAGCGCACCCGCCAGGAGTCCAGCACCTCGGAGCCCCAGGAGTTGGAGCCGAGCCCCAGCACCTTGTGATCCAGATTGAGGGTGAGATAACCGCAGGGCTCCAGCTCGTTGATGTGCTGCGCCGCGTGGATATGCTCCCAGCTGTAGGGCCAGACGCTCAGGTTGATGGGGGCATCGGGTCGCACGTAGAGACCGGCACCGTGACGGTTGGTCAGGGTCGCCCAGCGCACCTGCTGGCGGTTGCCGTTGTCTTGCGGGAAGGGGTAATGCTCCCACATCTCGTCCACCGAGCTCTGGAAGCGGTCGATCCAGTTGCTCTGGCGGCTGTCCTGATAGTTCTCGCCCGGCCCCATGCCGTAGTAGTGCACCCGGTCGAGATCCTGACGAATGCCCAGCTCGAAGCCGATCTTGGGAATGATGTCGTCATAACCGCCGTAGGGCTGGCCACAGAGCGCCACGTGCAGCTGACCGTTCGGGCTCAGGGTGTAGACGTAGCGGCAGCGCATGCCGAAGTCGAACACCGGCGGTGCGATCAGACTCTCCACCGTCACCTCGACCGCCTCACCCAGCTGGCGCCAGCTCAGAGTGCGGAAGTGCTCCTGCATGATCTGCAGGTGGTTCGGGTGCCACAGGCTCTCGTACTCCTGCTTGTGGTTGTCGATCATCGGCTTGAAGAAGGTGAGGCGCGGCGAACGCTCGATGAGCTCGATACCATCCCGCTGCCAGCTCACCAGCTTGCCGTCGAGGCGCGAGAAGCGCAGGGCAAAGCCGCTACCGCTCAAGGTCAGCGCGAGGCGCTCATCGGCAATCTGCAACGGAGTGGCGTTGGGGTTGGCAAAGGGCTGCAACTGGCGAGTCGATGCCTTCAGCTGGAACTGGTACTGGCCCAGCTCGTGCTCCGCCGCGCTGTAACGGGTAGCGGTGGCCTTGATGACCCGCAGCTGGACGAAGGTTTCCCGCCCATCAAGGGATGGCAGCTCGAGTTGCAGCTCAGTGGTGGCACCGGGAACAACCCCTTCCAACCGGATTTGCTGGCTGGCCAGCAGCTCGCCCTCGGCCTTCACTTCGACCAGCAGGCGGATATCGTCGAGAGTGGAGAACCAGTAGCGGTTTTCCACCGCCAGCTTGCCGCTGGCCAGATCCAGTGCCCGCACCTTGACCGGGCAGATCACCTGCTTGTATTCGCGCAGGCCAGGCCCCGGGGTCTGATCCGGATAGATGAGGCCATCCATGCAGAAGTTGTAGTTGTTGGGGTAGTCGCCATAGTCGCCGCCGTATTTGTAGACCGGGCGGCCCTGCTCGTCCTGATCCAGAATGCCGTGATCGCACCACTCCCAGATGTAGTGACCCTGAATGTGGGGATGGCGGTCAAACACCTGCTGGTATTCGCTCAGGCCACCCGGGCCGTTGCCCATGGCGTGGGCGTATTCGCAGAGGATGCGCGGCTTCGCCATCGGGAACTCGCCGAAGCAGTTCATCTGGGAGACGCGGGAGTACATGGTGCTCACCACATCCACCACCTCGGCGTCTCGATCTTCTTCGTAGTGCACCAGCCGGGTCGGGTCGATCCCCTTGCAGCGCTGGTACATGGCTCTGATGTTGCAGCCGTAGCCGGACTCGTTGCCGAGCGACCAGATGATGATGGAGGGGTGGTTCTTCTGGGCGTGCACATGGCGCTCGATGCGATCCACGAACACCGGCTCCCAGAAGGGATCGTCGGTGATGCGGCTGAGATCGCCGACGTTGGCAAAACCGTGAGTCTCCACGTCGGTCTCCGCCATCACAAACAGGCCGTACTGGTCGCACAGCTCGTAGAAGCGCGGGTCGTTCGGGTAATGGGCGGTGCGCACCGAGTTGAGGTTGTGCTGCTTTATCAACACGATATCGCGCTCCACCCTATCCATGCCGACCGCACGGCTCTTGAGGTGGTCGTTGTCGTGACGGTTCACCCCGTGCAGCTTGAGGTAGTGACCGTTGACGTAGAAGAGGCCATCCTTGACCTTGATTTCACGCACCCCGACCCGCTGCGGAATCACTTCCAGCAGCTCCCCCTGACCGTTGTAGAGGGAGAGTTGCAGCTGGTAGAGGTAAGGATCTTCGGCGCTCCACAGATGGGGATTGGCCAGATCCAGCGTGAAGCGGCAATCACACTTGCCATCGATGGCGAGATTGTCGAGTGTGCCACTGGCGATCTCGCTGCCTTGATCCAGCAGGGACCAGACCAGACGGTGATCACGGGCGGCCGCCCCCAGGTTCTCGAGCTGGATATCGCAGCTCAGGGTGGCGCTCTGGCCGGCAATCTGATTGCCATCGGCCAGCGCGGTGCGGATGAAGAAGTCCTGCACATGGGCGGCCGGTTTGCCCACCAGATAGACGTCGCGGAAGATCCCCGCCATCCACCACATGTCCTGATCTTCGATATAGGTGGAGTCAGCCCACTGCATCACCCGCACCGACAGCAGGTTCTCGCCAACCTTGGCGTAGGCGCTGATATCGAACTCGGCGGTGAGACGACTGCCCTTGCTGAAGCCGACGTAGTGGCCGTTCACATAGACCTCGAAGTAGGTCTCTACCCCGTCAAACTTGATGATCACCTGCTCGCCGTCCCAGGCCGGGCTCAGCGTGAAGCTGCGCTGATAGGCGCCGGTGGGGTTGTTGGTCGGCACGAAGGGCACATCGATGGGGAAGGGAAAACCTTCGTCGGTGTACTGCAGCTGGCCATGTCCTTCCATCTGCCACATGTTGGGCACAGTGATCTGGCCCCACTCGCTCATGGGGCTGTGATAGAAGGCCTCCGGCACCTGCAGGGGGTGGTCGAAGTAGTGGAACTGCCACTGACCGCCAAGGCTCAGAAAACGGCGGCTCAGCTCGCGCTGCATGGTGGCCGCCAGCGCGTGGTCGGCATAAGAGAAGAAGTAGGCACGCGGGGCCAGCCTGTTTTCACCAACGAATTGGACGTTTTCCCAGTTATTCACATGTCCTCCCGGAACAAGGCAACGTTAACTGGGTAAACTCTAGATAAACATTTACTAAATATCAGCTTTGGGTTGGTAAAGTTTTAACCTGATCACAATGAACAGATGGTTTTGTGAGCGAGATCAGAAGCGGGAGATAAAGGAGGGCAAGATATGGATGAGTGGCATGGATGTTGATAGTAGCTTGCTGATCAGCAATAAAATCAATTATAAAACAATATAATATGAAATTGTTGGATGATATGGGAAAGAGGTTTGCTTGGGAGATGTGTCGCACCACCGCAAGATGGCGCGACTAAAAAGCAGAATGTTTTACTAAAATCAGCGAGTGGTGCCACGCAGGGTCAACTTGCTCGGTACCAGCACCCGAAGGGGAATATCCCGCTCGTCTCGCAGCCGCTCAACCAGCAAATTGACCCCCTGGGAGCCCATCAACTCGGAGTGGATCCGCACCGTAGAGAGCGGCGGGAAGGTGAACTTGGCGGTCGGGATATCGTTGACGCTGATAAGCTCGATCTGCTGGGGAATCGCCAGTCCCTTCTCATGAATGGCACGCAGCACACCGATGGCGATGGAGTCGGAGGCGACGAACAGCGCCTTGGGCCAATCCCCTGCCAGCATCTCCTTCGCCAACTGGTAGCCGGAAGCGCTTGAGAAGTCCCCACGATAGAGGTCGTTCTCCTGCACCACCCCCAACCGCTGGCCATAATCCCGGAAGGCCAATTCACGCAGATCCGGATTCTCATCCTGGCCACCGATATAGCCGATGCGCTGATGGCCCTCGGCGATGAAGAAGTCCACTACCTGCTGGCTGATGAGTGCCAGATCCACGTCAATCGAGTCAAAATCGCCCTGGGAGCGGCAATCCACGAACACCAGCTGGGCAGACAGGCCGCGCAGCACGGCCAGCCGTTCTTCCGGCAGATGGCCGATGACCAGGATGCCATCGACGGCAGAGAGCTCACGCCCCTCGGCACCGTTGTAACAGTGGGCCAGCTCGATGTTGAGGCGGGTGCACTGGGTCTCGATGCCGTAGCGGATGGCGAGGTAATAGGGATCGTTGACCTCGGTGCTCTGGGGATAGGCGTAGACAGCCAGGAGCTGCAGCTTGCTCTTGTGCACCCCTTTGCGGGCGCTGCTGGTCTTGTACTCCAGCCGCTCGGCAATCTCGAAGATCTTCTGCCTGGTCTCGTCCTTGACGCTCAGGCTGGGATCCTCGTTCAGCACACGGGATACGGTAGCAAGCGATACCCCCGCCTCCTGTGCAATTTCCTTCAACGTAGCCATCAATACCTCGCAGGCAGCATCACGTGTTCATCGGGCAACGGCTAAAGAGTAACGAGCAATCCTTTGATAGCCCAGCATTTTTACTGAAATAGAAGCAGGGAATTGAGGCGGGAGGACAGAAATGCAAAAAGGCCTCCCGCATGGGAGGCCTCTTCTGAATAGGTGCCTGACAGTGTCCTACTCTCGCATGGCGAATGCCACACTACCATCGGCGCTACCGCGTTTCACTTCTGAGTTCGGCATGGGATCAGGTGGTTCCACGGCGCTATTGCCGTCAGGCAAAAGCTTGTACTGCTTGAAAATGGTGCTGATACCCAGAATCGAACTGGGGACCTCATCCTTACCAAGGATGCGCTCTACCGACTGAGCCATATCAGCACACTAACCGGTAAAGACCACGCTCAATGCGTAATCTAAAATTGGGTGCCTGGCAGTGTCCTACTCTCGCATGGCGAATGCCACACTACCATCGGCGCTACAGCGTTTCACTTCTG